>JAYKJF010000120.1:0-16064 GCA_035285785.1 Cyanobacteriota bacterium | reverse complement strand
CCCCGGCCTCCGTTCCAGAAGATGGCCCCAACAACCTGATCTACACCTTCTCCAGATCCGGCCCCACCACCAATCCCCTCACGGTCAACTACTCCACCGGCGGCACCGCCACCCCCGGCTCCGATTTCACCGGCATTGTTGGAACCCCAGCATCCATCACCTTTGCCGCTGGATCTGCCACAGCCACGGTCACCATCGATCCCACCACCGATTCCGCCGTTGAACCCGATGAAACCGTTGCCCTCTCCCTCGCTGCTGGCTCCGGCTACACCATCGGCACCACAACCGCTGTCGTTGGCACCATCGCCAATGACGATGTCCCGCCTCCGCCGGTCGTTCCGGTCGTCACCCTTGCCATCTCCCCGGCCTCCGTTCCAGAAGATGGCCCCAACAACCTGATCTACACCTTCTCCAGATCCGGCCCCACCACCAATCCCCTCACGGTCAACTACTCCACCGGCGGCACCGCCACCCCCGGCTCCGATTACACAGGACTTCCTGGAACCCCAGCATCCATCACCTTTGCCGCTGGATCTGCCACAGCCACGGTCACCATCGATCCCACCAACGATTCCGCCGTTGAACCCGATGAAACCGTTGCCCTCTCCCTCGCTTCTGGCTCCGGTTACACCATCGGCACCACAACCGCCGTCGTTGGCACCATCACCAATGACGATGGGGTGGTCCCCCCAACCCCAGGGGCCTGGACCTACGACTGGGCGAGCGCTTCAACCCTGGGCAACATCCCCAGCATTCTCAAAGCCAGCGTTGCCTTGCCGAGCCCACGGGCTGGGGAGGCACCCCTGGCCCTCACGGCCCTCAGAGTCGACCTCCGGGATCCCGCCATTCAACTGACGAGTACGGGTCGGCGTTCCGACTGGGCGAACAACACGATCGAAACCACCTCCGAGACCAGCCGCCAGTACATCAGCCGAAGCCGCACCAGTGGCCTGCCGATCGTGGCGGCGATGAATACCGCTCCCTTTGATCTCGACCTCGCCAATCAGCTTCTATCGGTTCCCACCAACATCCGCGGATTTGCGGTCAGTGATGGCGTGCTGGTGAGCAGCACCGACTACAACACCGACACCTTCAAATCCACCTTTCTCTACGACCCCGTCACTGGCGCACGGATCCAGACCTTGCCGAGCAGCCTGCCTGCTGCTTCGGCAGGGGTCAGCTATCCCGCCCCTGCCGCGGAAGTCGCCTTGGCTTCCACCTTGAAAGTGGCCACGTCCGGGTTTGGCATCGTGCTCAACAACGGGGTGGTCAGCGGCGACCAGCTTCTCCAAAACGCTCGTTCGGCCCTGGGCCTCACCGCGGATGGTCGCTACCTCACCATGCTCACCGTCGACCGGGTGTTCAATCCAGCCCAACCCAGTGGCTGGCAGGGCGCCACCGATCACGACGTGGGCACCATCCTCAAGGGCTTTGGATCCACCATGGGCATCAATGTGGATGGCGGTGGCTCCACCCAGCTGGCCTGGTGGAATCCCACCAACAATCAGGCAGAACTGCTCAACAATCCCGGTTTTGAACGCTACGTGGGTGCTTCCTTGGGCGTGGCCTATCAACCCATCTGAGGAGCAGGGCCGCCGCGCCCGCTCAAAGGTGCGAAAAGCGCCAATTGGGGGGGCTGGGCAAGCTGAGCCCGAGCACCGCAAAGGACGCTTCCGGCTCCACCCAGCTCACATCCACCGGCAGCTCGTAATGGTCTCCATCGGGGGAACCGATCAACAGCCGGCCGTGCTGACCCTGGCGCACGGCACGCCCATTGCGGATGGCGATGTTCACCCCCTCGGAGGAGAGCTCCAGAATCTCGCAGGTGGCATCCTCGGCCTCTCCCCCCTCGATCCGTAAGCGGCAGGGCGGCGAGAAGCTGCGCACACGGGGAAAGGGAAACCCGGAAAGACCAGCATGGGGCTCGACCATGGGACCGACTCCTTGGGTGTCTCACTTGAGTCTTTAATCAGACTGGGGGGCGGTGGGTCCGTCGGGCAAGGGATGCAAACCGTCCTTAACCAAGCGCCAACCAACAACTTTGGAGACCCCTGCCTACAGTCGCTCCCTAGCCGTGGAGGGAGACGCCATGACCACCACCCAGCCATCTGCGACCCTTCCAGCCCAGCCCCGTCTCAGCCTCCAGAGCGAATCCGTGGGGGCCGACACCACCACCCTCCGCTCCCTGGACTGGGACCGCAGCCGCTTTGACATTGAATTCGGCCTGCGCAATGGCACCACCTACAACGCCTTCCTGGTGCGGGGCGAACAGACCGCCCTGATCGACACCAGCCACCTCAAATTTGCCGACACCTGGCTCCCCCTGCTCGAGAGCCAGATCGATCCCGCCGCCATTGATGTGCTGATCGTGTCGCACACCGAACCCGATCACTCCGGCCTGATCGGCCATCTGCTGGAGCGCAACCCCGATCTGGAGATCGTGGCCTCCAAGGTGGCGATTCAGTTTCTTGAGAACCAGGTGCATCGCCCCTTCCGCAGCCGGGCGGTGAAAAGTGGCGATACCCTCGATCTGGGCACCAATCCGGCCAGCGGCGTGCAGCACCGCTTTGAGTTTCTCAGCGCTCCGAATCTGCACTGGCCCGACACCATCTTTTCCTACGACCACGGCACCGGCATCCTTTACACCTGCGATGCCTTTGGCCTCCACTACTGCTCCGAGGCGGTGTACGACGCGGATCCCGGGGCCATCGCGCCGGATTTTCGCTTCTACTACGACTGCCTGATGGGGCCCAATGCCCGCAGCGTGCTGCAGGCCCTCAAGCGGATGGACAGCCTGCCCCCCATCACCACCATCGCCGTGGGCCACGGGCCGCTGCTGAAGCATCACCTCCCCCTGTGGGTGGGGGATTACAGGGAGTGGAGCAGCCAGCGCAGCGCCGATGGGGCCTATGCCGCCGTGGGTTACATCAGCCAGCACGGCTTCTGCGACCGCCTCAGCCAGGCCATTGCCCGGGGCATCAGCAAGGCCGGCACCCAGGTGCAACTGGTGGATCTGCGCGCCACCGATGCCCAGGAGCTCAGCGCCCTGATCGGGGAAGCGGCCGCCGTGGTGGTGCCCACCTGGCCCGCCCTGGCCGATGCCGACCTGCAAGCCTCCATCGGCACCCTCCTGGCGGCCCTTCAGCCCAAGCAGTGGGTGGGCGTGTACGACGCCTATGGCGGCAACGATGAACCCATCGACACCCTGGCCGATCGCCTGCGCAGCCTCGGCCACTCGGAGGCCTTCGCCCCCCTGCGGATCCGCCACGTGCCCGAGCCGGGCGACTACCAGCGCTGCGAGGAGGCGGGCACCGACCTGGGCCAGCTGCTCACCAAGGAGCGCACCATTGCGGCGATGAAATCCCTCGATGGCGACCTCGACAAGGCCCTGGGCCGCCTCTCCGGTGGGCTTTACGTGGTGACGGCCCGCCAGGGGGACGGGGAGGCGGCCCGCAGCGGCGCCATGGTGGCCAGCTGGGTGAGCCAGGCCAGCTTCGAGCCTCCGGGGCTCACGGTGGCCGTGGCCAAGGATCGGGCCATTGAGGCCCTCCTGCAGGTGGACGACCGCTTTGTGCTCAACATCCTGCGGGAGGACAACCACCAGCAGCTGCTGCGCCATTTCCTCAAGCGCTTCCCCCCCGGCGCCGATCGTTTTGCCGGGGTGGCCACCCTCGACGGGGTGGCGGCCGGCGGACCCGTGCTCGGCGATGCCCTGGCCTACCTGGGCTGCCGGGTGGCCCAGCGGCTGGAGGGCCCGGATCACTGGATCATCTACGCGGTGGTGGAGCAGGGCAACGTGGCCGACGCCTCCGCCACCACCGCCGTGCATCACCGCAAGGTGGGCAATCATTATTGATCCATGGTCCCTCTCTCCACCCGCCCCACCGCCGATCCAACGGCCGCACCCACCGACCGCTCCGTGGTGGCCCTGCCGATTGATCCGGGGCTCGTCTGCCTGCGGGGGCTCAGTCCACGGCGGCTGCGCTTTGAGGTGGAATACGCCCTGGAGCGGGGCACCACGGCCAACAGCTTTCTGTTTGAAGGGGGCGCCGCGGCCGATGGCCACCCCGTGCCCCCCGTGCTCATCCACCCCCCCGGGACCACCTACGCCGCACCTTTCTTTGCCGCCCTCCAGGAGCGGGTGCCCGCCGATGCGGAACTGAAGGTGGTGGTGGGGGTGGTGAACCCCAACCGGGTGGAACTGTTGCGGGCCATGGTGAGCCGTTGGCCCCGGCTGGCCCTGGTGGCCTCCAATCCCGGGGCCAAATTGGTGCGGGAACTCTGGGAGCAGCAGCGCCCCGCAGCTCCCGGTGGCCCGGAGCCCGCCCCCCTCCCTCCGCTCCCCCCCATCGATGTGGTGCGGCAGGAGGTGTGCCGCCCCCTGGCCGGGGCCTTCGTGCTGCGGCTGATTCCCGCCCCCACCCCCCGCTGGCCGGGTGCGCTGATGGCCTTTGAGGAGAGCACGGGCCTGCTGATGAGCAGCAAGTTTTTCTCGGCCCACATCTGCGCAGAGGCCTTTGCAGAAACCAACCGCAGCAGCACGGAGGAGGATCGCCGCTGGTTCTACGACTGCCTGATGGCCCCCATGGCCCGACAGGTGGACAGCGTGCTCGATCGGCTGGACGACCTGCCGATCCGGGTGATCGCCCCCTTCCACGGCCCGGCCATCGCCACCAGCTGGCGCAGCCTGCTGGCCGACTACCGCCGCTGGGGAGAAGACCAGGGCCGGGCCCGCCTCTCGGTGGCTCTGCTTTACGCCAGTGCCTATGGCAACACGGCCGCCATCGCCGATGCCCTCGCCCGGGGCGTGTCGCGAACAGGCGTGCGGGTGGAGAGCATCAACTGCGAATTCAGCGAGAGCGAGCAACTGCTGGCGGCCATCCGCAGCAGCGATGCCCTCCTCATCGGTTCCCCCACCCTCGGGGGCCATGCCCCCACGCCGATCGTGTCGGCCCTGGGCACCGTGCTGGCCGAGGGCGACCGCAGCAAACCCGTGGGGGTGTTCGGCAGCTTCGGTTGGAGTGGGGAGGCCATTGATCTGCTGGAAAGCAAGCTGCGGGATGGGGGCTTTCCCTTCGCCTTCGAGCCGATCCGGGTGCGCTTCAGCCCCGATCCCCCCACCCTCCAATCCCTGGAGGAAACGGGCACGGCCCTGGGGAGGCGCCTGCAGACGGAGCAGCGCAAACGCCAACTGCGCAGCCCCGGCGGCGGCCTGCAGGAAAGCCGGAGCCAGCCCGCGGTTCAGGCCCTGGGCCGGGTGGTGGGCTCCCTGTGTGTGCTCACCGCCCGCAAAGGGGAGGCTGAAACGGCCCTCTCCGGCGCCATGGTGGCCAGCTGGGTGAGCCAGGCCAGCTTCACCCCGCCCGGCTTCACGGTGGCTGTGGCGAAAGATCGGGCGGTGGAAGGCCTGCTCCACATCGGTGATCTGTGCGCCCTGAATGTGTTGGCCGCCGGGCGGGAAAAGGCGGCCATGAAGCACTTTCTGAGCCCCTTCCCGCCTGGAGCCGACCGCTTCGCGGGACTCACCATCAACGCGAGCCCAGGCCAGCAACCGATCCTCGCGGATGCCCTGGCCTGGATGGAGGCCACCGTGAAGCAGCGGATGGACTGCGGCGACCACTGGCTGATCTACGCCGAAGCTCACCACGGTGGCGTGCTTGATGCCAAGGGCACCACGGCCATGCACCAGCGGCGTACCGGCGCCACCTATTAGGCCAACGGCGAACCCCCTCGGCCCTTGGCGCCGTGGGGGCTCGCCGCAGGGGTTCGGGGGGGGGTCAGAACTGCCCCGGCCGGGGCGTGAGGGTGCCGCCAGCCTGACGGGGCGGGAACTGGCGCAGGGTTTGCATGTGCTGGCGCAGGGCGTCCTGCACCTGACCGCCCCAGGCGATGCCGAGCTTCATGGCGATGTCGTTGTTCTTCTGGCCGGAATGGCGCTCGAACGGATCCATGCGCAGATTGAAGAGCAGGGCCGAGGGCTTGTTGGTATCGAAGAAGCCATCGCGGGTTTTGAAGTGGGATTTCCAGTTGCCGATGCGAATCGCCGTGAGTTCGTTCTCGTTGTAGTAGTACTGAATCTGACGGGAGGACGGAGCGCCCTGGGTCCAGTGGGCGAGATTGTTCACCCCATCGATGTACACCCGCCGACTGCGCCGCAGGTCGTCCCGCACGTTGGGCATGCCGGCGGCGGCCGCCAGGGTGGTGAACAGATCCATGTGGTCCTGGATGCCGTTCGACACCCGACCCGCGGCGATGCGGGCGGGCCAGCGCACCAGCATGGGCACCCGCACACCCCCTTCCCAGGTGGTGGCCTTCTCCCCCCGGAACGGGGTGGTGCCCCCATCGGGCCACCAGGCGGCCATGGCGCCGTTGTCGGTGGTGTAGATCACGATGGTGTTGCGGGAGATCTGCAGCTGATCGAGCAGGGCCAGCAGCTCACCCACATGGCCATCGTGCTCCATCATGCCGCTGCCGTAGAGATCCAATTCCGAGGAATGGGGCGCGGCCAACCTGGCGCTCGCCGGCTTGAGATGGGTGTAAATGTGCATGCGGCTCGGCGCAAACCAGGCGAAAAAGGGGCGCCGTGACTGGGCGGAGCGGGTGATGAATTGTTTGGTGCGCTCCAGAAATTCCTCATCCACCGTCTGCATGCGCTCCCGGGTGAGGGGGCCGGTGTCGCGGATCACCTGGCGGCCCACCCGGCCGAAGCGGGGATCCACCGTGGGATCGTCGCGGTTGCTGGCCTGGGCATCGAGCACACCCCGGGGGCGATAGCGCTGGTTGAAGCCGACGTCCTGGGGCCAGTCGCCGAGCTCCGGTTCCTCTTCGGTGTTGAGGTGGTAGAGGTTGCCGTAGAACTCGTCAAACCCATGCACGGTGGGCAGGTGGGAATTGCGATCTCCCAGATGGTTCTTGCCGAACTGGCCGGTGGCGTAGCCGCGGCCCTTGAGCAGCTCCGCCAGGGTGGGATCGCGGCGATCGAGGCCGATCGGCGAGCCCGGCATGCCGACGGTGGTGAGGCCCGTGCGAATGGGCAGCTGGCCGGTGAGGAACGACGCCCGCCCAGGGGTGCAGGTGGGTTGGGAGTAGTGATCGGTGAACAGCAGCCCTTCGCTGGCGATCCGATCAATATTGGGCGTGGGCACCATCATGCCCCGGCTGTAGGCGCCCACATTCCAATAGCCCACATCATCGGGCATGATCACCAGAATGTTGGGCCGATCCAGATCTCCCAACTCCCCGCCCGACAGGCCCTGGGCCAGCAGCGGAGACTGCGCCAAAACCCCTGACACAGCCTGCTCCACAGAGCTGAAATGATCCACTCTGAGCGTCGCTTGGGACGGTGTGGCTCCGTTGGGCGTCGCTCCGGAAGGAACGCTCTTCCCCGCCGTGCCGGCCTCGCGAAACGGCTGTGCCGCCAGAGGCGGAAGAGCGAAACAAGAAAGACCGAGCATCAGGGCCGTGAATCCGATGGCGGACTCTCTTTTCTTTCTCATGGCGAGATACTGTTGCAACACAAAAGACTAGGAAGTTGAAACGGTATTTTGCACCAGCAAAGGGCAAAGATGGCTTGGATTTTTACATTGAAAGCGAAAAGTCCTGCTAAGTTCGCCCTTCAGATTGCGGAACAACCAGCCATGCGCATGAAGCAGCTGCTGCGTTGCGGGAGCATGGCGCGTGGGCTTGCGTTGGCAGCTGTCCTCCAGGCCGGGTCTGTGAACGCTGAAGGGGTTCAGGACACCCGGATCGCCCAGGTGGAGATCCCCGCCAACCCGGAGATGCCGGCGGCACCATCGCCCACCCTGCAGCTCCGCCAGGCCCCCTGGACCGTGACCATCGGCCTGTTCACCGGCTCCCAGCTGGTGCTGGAGGACAACACCTTCTGGGGCCTCTCGGAGGTGTTCGCCCCCACGGCGGCCTACAACCCCGACCGGGTGTGGAACGAGGCCTGGTTGATCCCCAGCCTGCGGGTCGATCTCGATCTGGCTCCGGCCCTGAAGGTCTACGGGGCCGTGGCGCCCGCGGCCACGGGCACCCTCGGAAACGATCTGTTCGAACAGGGCAACAGCGGCGAGGTGTCGCTGGAAAACGCCTTTGGGGGCGTGCGCCTGGGGGGGAAGACGGCGGGGTTCACCCTGGATCTCTCCGGCGGGCAACAGCCCTACCGCCTCGGCACCGGCTTTCTGATCGATCTGGGCGCCCAGAACGGCAACTCCCGCGGGGCCCTGCTGGTGGCGCCACGTCGGGCCTGGAAATCCACCGCCATCGCCCGCTTCAGCAGTGGCCGCCTGGCCGCTGATGCCTTCCTGCTCGATTTCAACGCCATCACTTCCTCCGACCCCGCCACCACCCTCTGGGGCACCAAGCTGGAGCTGGGCCTCACCGAAACCCCCAGTGACGAACGGCTGGGCCTCGCCTATCTGCAGGTGACCGAGTCGACCATGCCATACATCAGCGCCCCGCTGACGATCATTGAGAACGGCCGGAAGGGCACCCAGGTGGTGAATCCCTACCTGCACCTGCGCCCCCTGCGCCGCAGCCTGCCCGGCCTCACCACCGCCCTGGAGGGGGCGTATCAGTGGAACAACGACATCACCCTCTCCTCCTGGGCTGTGAGCGCCGAGGTGGGGCACCAATGGCGGAACGCCCCGCTGATGCCACGGCTGAGCTACGCCTTCCGCCAATACAGCGGCGACAATCCCGCCACCGCCACCCTGGAGCGATTCGATCCCCTCTTCTATGACGGTGGCGTGTATGCCTTTGCCTCCGGATCCAACGCCGCCCTCACCTTCTACAACACCAATGTGCTGAGCCACCGGCTCGCCCTGAGCCTGAGCCTCTCGCCGAAAGATCTGCTCACCCTGTCCTATTGGCGGGTGAGTGCGGCCCAGCTGAACAGCCCCCTGCAGTTCGGCCAGGGGGGGCGCCTGGTGGAGCTCGGCGGCCAGCCCGTGCTGATCTCCGGCGTGCCAGCCCACCACCTCTCCGACGACCTCTATCTCGAATATGTGCGGTCGCTGTTCACCAACACCTATCTCACCCTGGGTGTCGGCGTGTCGTTCCCCGGCAAGGGGTTGATGGAAGCTGGGGGCGGCACCCTCAACACCTGGTTGGGAGGTCTGATGAACCTCACCGTGACGTTCTGAGGGTGCCGCCAGAAGGCAAACGATGGCCGGTGGGCGATCAGCCGCTCACCACCTCAAGATTGATATCCGCCACCACTTCAGGGTGGAGCTTCACCTGCACCTTGTAGGAACCGGTGCGGTGAATGTCGGGCACCAGGATGTCGCGGCGGTCGAGGGTTTTGTTGGTGGCCTTTTCAATCGCCTCGGCCACATCGCCGTTGGTGACGGTGCCGAACAGCACGTCGTCGCCACCGGTCTGCTTCTTCACCGTGAAACGGCCGATGGTGTTGAGGGCCGTGCGGAGCGCTTCCGCTTCGGCCTTCAGGGCCGCCTGGCGCTCGGCCTCCTTGGCCCGGCGGTGCTCCACCTGCCGCAGGACAGCGGTGGTGACGGGCACCGCCTTGCCGGTGGGAACCAGAAAGTTGCGGGCGTACCCGGGGGCGACCTCCACCAGGTCGCCGTCCTTGCCCAGGCTCAATACGTCCTCACTGAGAACGACTTGCACGCGCTTGGCCATGGCGGCGACCCTCGGACGGAATGAACAGGAACGTCCCACCCTACGGCAGGGGGTTCAACCCCCTGCGGCCGTGCGGGGAAGACGCACCTGGGTGGCCAGACCCAGCCGGCGCATCAGCTTGATATGCAGCCAGGTGAGATCGATCTGGGAACCGAACCCATGGCGGGCCGAGTGGGGGAAGGCATGGTGATTGTTGTGCCAGCCTTCGCCGAAGGTGAGGGCCGCCACCCAGGGGTTGTTGCGGGAGCGATCGCCGCTCTCGTGGCTCACCTCGCCCCAGGCGTGGGTGGCGGAATTCACCAGCCAGGTGGCGTGGTACACGAGCACCAGGCGGAGGGGGATGCCCCAGAGCACCAGGGCCCAGCCGCCGGCGCCGGTCACGGTGCCCAACCAGAAGAGGAAGAGCCCGAGCACCACCTGCAGGCTGAGAAACCAGGTGTTCAGCCAGCGGTAGTAGGGGTCTCTCGCCAGATCACCGGTGAGGCGGGGGACCGCATCCAGGGCGGGGATCTCCTCAAACATCCAGAGCATGTGACTCCACCAGAAGCCCTTGTTGCTGTCGTGGTGATCCGCATCCGTATCGGAAAACTTGTGGTGATGGCGATGCAGCCCCACCCAATCCAGGGGTCCGTGCTGGCAGCTGAGGGCCCCGCAGGTGGCAAAGAAGCGCTCCAGCCACTGGGGCACCCGGAAGGCGCGATGGCACAGCAGGCGGTGATACCCGATCGTGACGCCCAGGCAGGCCGTCACCCAATAGAGCACCAGCAGGGTGGCCACGGCGGGCACACTCCAGAACTGGGGCATCAGGGCATAGAGCGCCAGGGCGTGGATCACCACCATGAAGCCAAGGGTTCCCCAGCGGCGACCTTTGGTGGGAGGCATCTGCACCTCCCCACGGCGGGGCTGGTTGAAGGCCTTGGAACGGGCCAGGGCTTGGGGGCCGCCGCTGATGGCGGCCACCCGACGGGTGTGCCGGGCGGCGACGGGGCGGGGCGGAAGCGATGTGGCGGTCATGTAGGACCGACTCCGGATCATTCGCTTAGAATGGTAGCAATACGGATCCGGATCACTTGGGTTTTCGAGACGAGCTCATATCTGGCCGTGTCGCCTTTGCGCACCTGATCCGGGTCTGGCATGCCAGAAATGGCTGGTCCCATCGGGTGTTGCCGGCCCTGGCCGACGTGCTCGACCTCGGCCGGGTGCACAACTCCCAGCTCTCCATGCTGCGGAACGGCAAGCTGGCTTCCCCGGGGCCCGAGGTTTTTCTTGCCCTTGGGCGTTGCAACCGCTGGCTGGCGGATCATGCCCCCGATGGTCATCTGAATTCGGATCAGGTGCTGCTCCGCCTCCAGGGCCACCCCGAGCTGGTGGAAGCCCTCACCACCTCCGCCCTGCCCATGGTGGATGGGGATGGCACCGTGCTCGGCCCGGGCGACCTGCTGGAGGTGTTCGTGGGCGCCCGTATGGCTCCGGCAGCCACCTTTGAACTGGCCATCACAGAGGAGGAGGCCCCCGGCCTCTGCGAAGCCCTGGCCCAGCTCCTCACCGCCGGACGCCCCTGGCGCCAGTGCCGGGACACCCTCCTGGCCGCCTACCCCGTCAGCAAGCGCTCCCGGCGGGAACGGTTCGCCGAAGTGATGGCGGGCCAGCGCGATTTCACGGCGGCTGAACTGATCGCCGAGCTGCCCGACCTCCGCCGCACCCTGGCCCAGCTGGGCGTGGCCGGGGAGGAGGAGCTGGGCCCCGAGCGCTTCCTCAGCCTCCTTCGCCAGAAGGCCCAGAGCCTGGACGTTCAGCCGTCGCCGGCGGCGGTGGCCCGTGTGAGCGATCTGGCCTCGGCCATCCGCCGCGAACTGGCGGGCTGAGCCTGGGGGCACCATGGGAGAAGTGGCATGAGGGCCCATGGTTGTCTCCTCCCCTGGAACGGCTCAGGCCGCCGATGCGGTGGCCGCGGCCCTGGAGGCCATCAGCCCCCTGGCCCGGCGCCACACCCAGGCCATTCGCCCCCGCCTGGAGCGGGTGCTGGAGGCCCTCGCCGCCGAGCGGGTGGGCGTGCACCACTTCTCGTCCGTGAGCGGCTACGGCCATGGCGATCTGGGCCGCGACACCCTGGATCGGGTCTTCGCCCGGGTGATGCAGGCGGAAGCCGCCGCGGTGCGACTGCAGTTCGTGAGCGGCACCCATGCCATCGCCGCCGCCCTCTTCGGGGTGCTGCGTCCCGGTGATCGCCTGCTGGCCCTCACCGGTGCCCCCTACGACACCCTGGAGGAAGTGATCGGGGTGCGGGGGGAAGGGATGGGCTCCCTGCGGGACTTCGGCATCGACTACGCCGTGCTGCCCCTCACCACCAGCGGTGAAGTGGACACGGCAGGGTTGGCCGACGCCCTGAGGCCGCCCACCCGGATGGTGCTGATCCAGCGCAGCTGCGGCTACAGCTGGCGCCCCTCCCTCCCCGTCGCCACCATCGGCCGCCTCTGCGAGCAGGTGAAAGCCCTCCAGCCCGATTGCGTCTGCTTCGTCGACAACTGCTACGGGGAATTCGTGCAGGCCGAGGAACCCGCCGGGGTGGGGGCCGACCTGGTGGCCGGATCCCTGATCAAGAACCCGGGCGGCACCCTGGCCCCCACCGGCGGCTATGTGGCCGGGAAGCGGGAGCTGGTGGAGATGGCCTGCTGCCGCCTCACGGCCCCCGGCATCGGCAGCGAGGGGGGAACGGGCTTCGATCTCTATCGCCTGCTGTTTCAGGGCCTGTTTCTGGCCCCCCAGATGGTGGGCGAAGCCCTGATCGGGGCCGAGCTGGTGGCCCAGGTGTTCCACACCCTGGGCTACCCGGTGCAACCCCTGCCGGGGGCGGAGCGCAGCGATGTGATCCAGGCCGTCCAGCTCGGCCAGGCCGGGGCCCTGCAACGCGTGTGCCGGGCCTTCCAGGGCGCCTCCCCGGTGGGGAGCTACCTCGATCCGGTGCCGGCCCCGATGCCGGGCTACGCCACTGACCTGGTGATGGCCGGCGGCACCTTCATCGATGGCAGCACCAGCGAATTCTCCGCCGACGGGCCCCTGCGGGAGCCCTGGGTGCTCTACGTGCAGGGAGGCACCCACCATGCCCATGCCGCCATTGCCCTGGAACGTGCCCTGGTGGCCCTCAGGTCCGCTTCCGCCTGACAAACTGGGGAGGCTTCAGCCTCTTTTCCATGGCGCTCAGCTTTCCCGACGACTGCCTCTATTCCAACAGCCATGAATATGTGCGCAGCGAAGGTGATCTGGCCCGCATCGGGATCAGTGCCTTCGCGGTGGATCAGCTGGGCGACATCGTTTTCGTGGAACTGCCGGAGGTGGGAGCCACCCTCTCCCAGGGCAAAAGCTTTGGCAGTGTGGAATCGGTGAAGGCTGTGGAAGAGCTCATCTCCCCCATCGGCGGGGTGGTGGAAGCCCGCAATGAAGCCGTGCTTAGCAGCCCGGAAGAACTGCAGAACGATCCCTATGGGGAGGGCTGGCTTCTGCTGGTGCGACCCGGGGCCCCTGCCGAGCTGAGCGGGCTCATGGGGGCGGAGGATTACCGCCGCAAGGTGGAGGGCGCCTGAGGGTCCGGCATCCCAAGGGGTCGCGACTCTTCTCAAAGCTCTTAGAGTCTTGGCCACTTTTTAGGTTGCCTGTGGTCGCCCCATTCCTGCTTCGGCATCTGGGTCCTGGTGAGCAAGACAGGCTTTCCATGCTGGCTGAGCTGGGACTGTCATCCCTGGAGGACCTGGCCAAGGAGGTGGTGCCGACCGGGATCCTGCTCACCCCGGAAGCGTCCTCCGAGGGCCTGCCCCAGGGGGTGAGTGAGGCGGAGGCTCTGGCCGAGCTCGCAGCCATTGCCGCCCGCAACAGCAGCCATCGCAGCCTCATCGGCCTGGGCTACTACGGCACCGCCACCCCAGCCCTGATCCAGCGCCACGTGTTGGAAAACCCCTGCTGGTATACGGCCTACACCCCCTACCAGGCGGAGATTGCCCAGGGACGCCTGGAAGCCCTCTTGAATTTCCAAACCCTGGTGAGCGAACTCACCGGCCTGCCGATTGCCAATGCTTCCCTCTTGGATGAAGGCACGGCGGCCGCTGAGGCCATGGCCATGGCCCTCAATGTGAGCCGGCGCCCTGAAGCCCGCCGCTACCTGGTGGATCAAGCGGTGTTTCCCCAAACCCTGGCGGTGCTGCAAACCCGCGCCGAACCCCTGGGCATCGTGCTGGAAAGCGTGGATGCGGAATCCCTCGGCGAGCAGGGCGAGCCCCATCTGGCGGAGGATGTGTTTGGGCTCCTGATCCAACTCCCCGGCGTTAGCGGCCGACTCTGGGATCCATCGCATCTCCTGGCCGCGGCCCGCTCCGCCGGTGTGATCAGCACCGTTGCCGTGGATCCCCTGGCCCAAGCCCTCCTGGCTCCTGTGGGCACCCTGGGGGCCGACATCGCCGTGGGCAGCCTGCAGCGCTACGGCGTACCCATGGGATTCGGCGGGCCCCATGCGGCATTCTTTGCCACCCTTGACACCTACAAGCGCCATATCCCTGGCCGCCTTGTGGGCCAATCCCGCGACGCGGAAGGCAATCCCGCCCTGCGTCTGGCCCTGCAAACCCGGGAACAACACATCCGGCGCGACAAGGCCACCAGCAACATTTGCACCGCCCAGGTGCTCCTGGCGGTGATGGCCAGCTTCTATGCCGTGCACCATGGGCCCGACGGGCTGGAGGCCATGGCCCACCGGCTCGTTGGCTTCCGGCTTGCCCTTGCCGCCGCCCTTGAAAAACTCGCCCTCCCGGTGGAGCCTGGCCCCGGGTTTGACACCCTGGTGGTGCCAACCCCCCAAGCCCAGATCCTGGTGGATCGGGCGGAAACCGCGGGCTTCAACCTGCGCTGGGGCGTGGACGGTCGCGGCTGCGAAGGGAGATTTGCCCTCAGCCTTGACGAGCTCACCACTCCCCAGGAATTGGAGCGGCTGATCCGTGCCCTCGCCCCGGATGCCCACCAGGCCGCAGCCGCCATTGCCAGCCTGCATCGGACGCTGGGGGAGGTGTCCGATCCAGGGGCAGACCTCGACCTCCTTTGGCCAGGCCTGCCCCTGCGCCAGGGCCCCTGGCTGTCCCAACCCGTTTTTCATGCCAACCGCAGCGAAACCGAGCTGCTGCGGTACATCCAACGGCTGGTGAGCAAGGATTTCTCCCTGGTGCACGGCATGATCCCCCTGGGAAGCTGCACCATGAAACTGAACGCTGCTGCTGAACTGCAGCCGGTGAGCTGGGCAGGCTTCAGCCAGCTCCATCCCTTTGCCCCGGCCCACCAGAGCCAGGGCTACCAGCACTTGGTGGCCGATCTTCAGAACTGGTTGGGGGCGATCACGGGCTTTGCCGGTGTGTCGCTCCAGCCCAATGCGGGGTCCCAGGGGGAATACGCGGGGCTCATGGTGATCCGGGCGTGGCACCGCAGCCGGGGGGAAGCCCATCGCAACATCTGCCTGATCCCCACCAGCGCCCATGGCACCAACCCAGCCAGTGCCGTGATGGCGGGCATGGAGGTGGTGGCCGTGGCCTGTGATGGGGCCGGCAACATCGACCTGGCCGATCTGGAGAGCAAGGCCGCAGCCCATGCCGCCCAGCTCGCAGCCCTGATGGTCACCTACCCCTCCACCCATGGGGTGTTTGAAACGGAAATCGAGCGCATTTGCGCCCTGGTGCACGACCATGGGGGCCAGGTGTATCTCGATGGCGCCAACCTCAATGCCCAGGTGGGCCTCTGCAAACCCGGCCTCTACGGGGCCGACGTTTGCCACCTCAACCTGCACAAAACCTTCTGCATCCCCCATGGGGGAGGGGGCCCTGGGGTGGGCCCCATCGGTGTGGCGGCCCACCTGGTGCCCTTCCTGCCCAGCCATCCCCTGGCTGCCGTGGGCGGGGGCGGACGGGGCGCCGATGGGGAAGCCATTGGTCCGGTGTCCGCCGCCCCCTGGGGCAGCGCGGGGATCCTGCCGATTAGCTGGATGTACATCCGCATGATGGGGGGAGACGGGCTGCGCCAGGCCTCCCTGGTGGCCCTGCTCACGGCCAACGTGATCGCCGAACGACTCGATGCCCACTTCCCCGTGCTCTACCGAGGCGCGAACGGCCGGGTGGCCCACGAATGCATTCTCGATCTGCGCCCCCTCAAGCGGTCGGCTGGTTTGGAGGTGGATGACCTGGCCAAGCGGCTGATGGACTATGGATTCCACGCCCCGACGGTGAGCTGGCCTGTGGCTGGAACGGTGATGGTGGAGCCCACGGAAAGCGAGGGGCTGGCGGAAATCAACCGGTTCTGCGAGGCGATGGTGGCCATTCGCCGTGAGGCGGCGGCCATCGAAGCGGGCCATTCCGATCCCCACAACAATCCCCTCAAGCACGCTCCCCACACCCTGC
>JAYKJF010000119.1:0-3281 GCA_035285785.1 Cyanobacteriota bacterium | reverse complement strand
CCGATGTGGTGGTGATCAGCAAGATCGATCTGGCCGAAGCGGTGGGCTTTAACGGCCCGGCGGCCAGGGCGGCCCTGGCCCAGGTGGCGCCCCAGGCGGCGGTGGTGGAGGTGTCGGCCCGCAGCGGCGCCGGGATCCCCCGGCTGCTGGAGCTCTGTGGGTGAGGTGGACCCACAGGCCTGCCCCCTACGCACGGCCAGATGTGGCCAGAGAAAGGGCTTGAGGTAGGTCGCACAACATAGGCATTCAGGCTGAAAGCCTACGGTTTCCAGGCCTTCACACCATGACCAATGGCCTCCGATCACCTCTATCTTTTCACCGCACTTGCGGCCTTCAACAAGGGCTTGCAAGAGCAGCTTCGAACGGCCGAATCCCCCCAGGAGATCATCGCGATCGCAGCCGACAAGGGGTATCAGATCAGCATCGAACAACTGGGCATTCTGTCGATTCGCCTCAACGAAACCTACTGGGTGTGGAGCGGGCGCGGCGAGCGCTGGCGTCGCAGCTTCTTCGCCGGCGACATCATGTCAGCAAGCCTCTCCTGAAACGTGCCTGCCACTACCAGGGCCGACGCTCAGCCGGGTCATACTCATGGGGTCCTCGCAAGAGGATGGTCTCGACCAGAGCACCAAAAGGGTGACTTCAGGAGCGGTTGGGAGCCGCTCCTCTTTTTTGGGGATCTGACAATTGACACATCCAGGCCCCAAGGGCCTGGGCAGAGGGCGAGCGCGCCGACGCTTGGATCAGATCAAGGCCGTCAGAGTCGAGCTATCCCCGGGGGTGATGCTTTCTATCGCAAGAACGATAGCCAGACTGTCTCCTTGATGCTTCGACGGGATGGGTGCGCTGCAGCACGTCAAGAGGCTGGAAGCTGTCGGCAACAACGCCACAGAGGGCATCCACCAGCCCGCCGCCGCTCAGACATTCGCCCCGGGCATCGGCCCGGGCACCAACCGGCAAGACACCATCGCGAGCACAGGGTGACCAAGGCGAAAGGGTGACGGCAGCCAGTGGCTGGAACGACCTGCACCCTTCACCGACAGCCCCAAAAGACACCGTGATGGCCCCATGGTCAGGGGGCGAACGGGCTGACTTCGTTCAGTAGGTCCAGTTCTGACGCATGAGCAGGCTGGTGGTGCCATCACGCACGTTGACCCGCGTTGGAATCAGTCCAAGATCGTGCAAGACATTCGCCTGACGCTGCAAGCTGCCCAGCGCCGGTTCATCCAGGGGCAGGATCGCTCGCTGCAGCACACGCTGTTGAAGAAGGGCCAGATCCTGAGGGTCGATCTCGCCTGAGCGAGCCAGGGTATGGGCCTCCTCCAGGCGCAGCTTATTCAGCCAAAACCCCGCTTCATTGACCTCTTCCAACAGGGCCTTGAGCAGCCGTGGATAATCGCGTACCAGTTCCGGCACCGCGTAGTAAAGGGTGGGCAGCTCCTGGGGTGCATCCTCACCAAGAATGCTGGGAAGATCAGCAATCGATCGGCCTGGGTAGTTGCGCCGGGTAGGGGTTGGGGCATACGGCATCCACACCACCCAGGCCTCCACCTCGCCGCGGCGAAATAACTCCAGAGCCTCCTGCTGGGGCTTCAGCACAGGCACGATCTCGTGGTAGCCGATACCCACCATCTGCAGGGCCCGGATCAGGACGTAATGGGCGCTGGATCCCTCATCAAAGGCGATGCGGCATCCGCGAAGGTCGCGCAGATTACGAATCGGCGAGTCTTCCGGCACCAGGATCGTCTGCCCCTGAATATCCGGAATCCGTTCGCGCGCCACCCGCACGAAGACGTGGCCAGCGGCCTGGGCGAAGACGCTCGGGGTGCCGCCACCGCCACAAAAATCGATCAGGCCATCACTGAGGGCCGCCAGCAGGCTGGAGGCCGACGGGTAGGCCAGCCAGCGGATGTCCAATCCCAGGCTTCCCAGACGGGTTTCCAGGTATCCCTGGTCCCGCAGGGTCTCCAGCATCGTCATGCCGGCCGGAAAACCGATGCGCAGGCGCCGCAGGGAGCGCACCTCCTGGGCGAGCGATCCCCTGCCAGGGAGTTCAGCCCGACGGCTGCGACAACGATCGATCACAGCGAGCAAGCTCAGCACCCCGGCCAACCCCAGGCCCAGCTCCAACAACCCAGACAGGGTGCCGGGTGGGAAAGCGGTGCGTTGGAGCGCCGCTGCCCCCGCCTGAGGAGCGGAAGACTCCCGTGCGGGGGCACCGATCGCGGGGCTGGCCATGGTTAGCAGCAGCGCCACAAGAACGGCGCTGTGTCGCCGTGGACACGGCCTCATCATCGGGTGCGGACAGGCGTGGGTGCACTGCCATCAATCTACCGGAGAACACGCTTCGCTTCCTGCCGGAGCATGTGGCTGGAACTACAACAGCTTCCTCAACTGATTCCTAGGGTAATTGCACATGTGTGCTGAGTCACTGCACCTGCGGGAAGGAATGCAAACGTCCTGCCTGGCTAACAAGCTGCCCGACCCCAGGTGATGGACGGTCTGGTCACCACTCTGCAGATTGCCCTGGCCGCCGGCCTGGCCACCACGTTCGACGACAACATTTATCTCACAGGATTCTTTGCCAAGGTCAATCGCAATTTCCGTCCCCAGCATGTGGTTGCCGGAGAGATCCTTGGCTTTTCGCTATTGATCCTGATCAGCCTGACAGGCCTTGCGCTTGGCAAGCTCCTGCCAACCGCATGGCTGGGCTGGATGGGGGTTCTGCCGATCCTGATCGGTGTCCGTAATCTTGCCGGCTTTCTGCGCTTTGGCCATGGCGATGACCAGGATCGCCAGGCCAGCCAAGTGCGCTTCCAGGGCCTGGGCGGATTTACACCTCGTGCGCCCTCACTGTTGGAGGTGATCCGCGATCGACGCACCTATACAGTCTCCTTGGTGACCATCGCCAATGGCAGCAACAATCTCAGCATCTACATTCCGCTTTTTGTCAGCCTGCGGTCAGCCCAACTGGCCGTGGTGGTCCCCGTGCTGTATGGGTTTGTCGTGCTCTGGCTGGTGCTTTCGTTTCATCTCACTCGCACACCAGGACTAGCCCTGCTCCTCAATCGATATGCACCCCTATTTTTTCCTTTTGTTCTGATCTGGCTCGGGTTTCGTATCCTGAGTGACAGTGGCTCCCTGCCCCCGTTCCGTTGATCAACCTGGCTCCCGACGCGCTCGCCCCGACCCTGTTGATCGCCTCGGCGGGGCTGGTGGCCGGGGCCATCAATGCCCTCTCCGGGGGGGGGTCGTTGTTGAGCTTTCCGCTGCTCACGGCC
>JAYKJF010000118.1:0-7515 GCA_035285785.1 Cyanobacteriota bacterium | reverse complement strand
CCTGCAGCTCCAGGGCCATCATCACGTTGGCCAGCTTGCTCTGGCTGTAGGCCTTCCAGCGGTCGTAGGAGCGCTCGCCCTGCAGATCATCGAAGGCGATGCGGCCGAAATACTGGGCCCCGGAGGTGACGAGCACCACCCGGGCGCCCTCCTGGGCCCGCAACAGGGGCAACAGCAGAAGGGTGAGGGCGAAATGGCCCAGGTGGTTGGTGCCGAACTGCAGCTCGAACCCATCCCGGGTGAGGGTGCGCGGGGGGGCCATCACGCCCGCATTGTTGATCAGCAGATCGAGGCGGCCGTAGCGCTCCGCCAGGGTGGCCGCGGCCGCCCGCACGCTGGCCAGATCGGCCAGATCCAGCGGGAGCAGATCCAGGGCACCATGGGGCTGCATCCCGTGGGTGAGCTCCGCGAGGAGCTGCTGGCGGGCCTCCTCCCCCTTGCGGGGGGAGCGGCAGGCCATCACCACCGTGGCCCCCTTGGCCGCCAGGGCCTTCGCGGTTTCCAGGCCCAGGCCGCTGCTCGCCCCGGTCACCAGGGCCACCCGCCCGGATTGGTCGGGGATGGAGGCGGCGGTCCAGGGGCCGGTGGAGGGTTGGGACGAGCGGGCAACCGGCTGCGTTGCCACGGTGGTGGCCATGGAAAACAAGCCTCTCAAATGGGTTAATCAATCTTAACGATTCCCCCGGGCTGGTCCGGTCCCCCACCGGGCCTGGCTCAGGCCACCTCCTCCAGCAGGCTGGCCGCATAGCTGCGCGCCTCCCCGCTGTCGCCCCCCGCCAGCTCCGCCAGCTCCGCCTGCCGGGCCTGAGTGTCCCGCAGGTGGGACACTCGCGTGTGGGTCTGCCCCCCCTCCACCACCTTGGCCACCTTGAAGTGGTGCTCGGCCGCGGCGGCCACCAGGGGCTGGTGGGTGACACAGAACACCTGCCGGGTGCAGGCCAACCGCTTCAACAGGGCCGCCATGGCCCCGCTCACCCGGCCGCTCACGCCCGAATCGATCTCATCGAACAGCAGGCACACCTCCGGATCCGCGCTCGCCAGGCAGGTTTTCAGAGCCAGCAGAAACCGGCTCATCTCCCCCCCCGAGGCCACCTCCGCCAGGGGCGCCAGGGGCTGGCCGGGGTTAGCGGAAAACAGATACCGCACCCCATCGGCCCCCTCGTCGCTGAAGGGCCCGGGGGTGATCTCCACCGCAAAGCGCACGTGGGCCAGCCCCATGGGCCGGAGCGCCTCCATCAGCTGGGCCTCCAGGGTGGAGGCGGCCTGGCCCCGGGCCTTGGTGAGCCGCCCGCACACCCGCTCCAGCTCCCGGCGGCAGCGCTGCTCCCCCTGCTCCAACCCCGCCAGCTCCGCCTCCAGCCCCCCGGGCGCCAGCTGGCTGCGCAAGCCATCCCGCAGGGCGATCAGGGCCTCCAGATCCTGGCCATGGCGGCGCTCCAGGGCACGGAGAAACGCCAGCCGCTCCTGCAGCTCCGCCAGGCGGTCGGGGTCGCTCTCCAGGGAGGAGCCATAGCGATCCAGATCCCGCAGCAGATCGTGCAGCTGGGCCATGGCGCCCCGGAAGCTCTCCAGCAGGGGCGACACCCCCGCGCCATCCAACCCCTCCATCAGCTGGAGCTCCTGCTCACAGGCCGCCAGGTGATCCAGGGCGGCAGGGGCTCCCTCCGCCCCCTCCAGCAACCGGCCCGTGAGCACCATCACCCCCTCCTGCAGCCGCACCCCATGGGCGAGGCGATCCTGTTCGGCCTGCAGGACCTGGCGTTCGTGGGGATCCTCCAGACCCGCCGCCTCCAGATCCTCCAGCAGCTGTTCCTGCCGCTGGCGCTCCCGCTGCAGATCGGCCCAGCGGGCCCGGGCCTCCCCCAGGGCCTGGTCGGCCTGCTTCCAGGCCCGGTGGGCCAGGCGCACCTCCTCCAGCAGGGGCTGGAGCGGCGCCCCGGCAAAGCGATCGAGCCAGCGCCTCTGCTGGCCGGGCCGGGCCAGGTGCTGGGTTTGCCCCTGCACGGTGAGATCCATCAGAAGCGGGCGCAGGTCGAGCACCTGGGCCCGGCTCACCGCCACCCCCTGGAGCCGGTGGCGGCTGCTGAGCTTGCCCTCCTGGAGGCGCCACTCCCGGCTGATCAGCAGCTCCGGCTCATCGGGCTCCAGCGCCTGGGCCTCCAGCCAGCCCTGCAGAGCGGGGGTGAGGGAAAAGGACGCCTCAATCGATCCCCGCTGGCAGCCGCGCCGCAGCAGCCGCCCCCCCTGGGCGCCCTGGGCTCCCCCGAGAAGGGCATCGAGGGCATCGAGAAGGATGGATTTACCGGCGCCCGTTTCACCGGTGAGCACGGTGAAACCCGGCCCAAAGGAGAGCTCAAGGGTCTCGATCAGAGCGATGTTCTGAAGGCGGAGCCCAGTGAGCACTGGCGGTGGTGCAGGAGCGTGGGCGAACCGTAGCGAAAGCCCCTGGGATTTAGAAGGTGTGCTGGTGCGTTCCGAGGCGAAAAAGACGATGTCCCTGCAGACAAGAGAACGAATGGATGGGGAATGCCCACTTCAAATCTGCGCAAAAAAATCGCAGAACGGATGTGGTCTGAGCAGGGAGTTGCTAGGTTGTTGAAAGGAAGCAAAAAATGTATCCATGCCAACGAAAACGGCTCCCACCGAATCTGCGGTGGCCGAAAAAAAATCAGCCGAGCCATCTCCCCGCCGCGCAAAGGGAGTGCTCCAAACACTTTCCGGGTCGGAGCTGCTGGCGAAGGTGAAAGAGTTGGGCGACGCCTCCAAATCCGATCTGGTGCGCGCCTGCGGCTTCGTGAGCACCAAGAAAGACGGCACGGAACGGCTGAACTACACGGCGTTCTACGAGGCCCTGCTGGAAGCCAAAGGGATGAATCTTGGCGAAAGCCATGGGGCGAAACCCGGCCGCAAGCTCAGCTTCAACACCAAGGTGCAGTTCAACGGAAACCTGATGGTGGGCAGGGCCTACACCTCCCTGCTCGATCTCAAGCCAGGCGATGAATTCGAGATCAAACTGGGCCGGCGTCAGATTCGTCTCACGCCCCTCGGCGCGGCCTCCGAGATCGACACCCCCGACGGCGATGGGGAAGCCCCCGAGGAGGAGTGATCCTCCCGGCGGAGCGCGCTTGACCACCCCATGCAGACAGAATCACCGTCTGCCTGCGGCCAAACCGTTCCATGACGCCTCCCGCCAGTGCCGCACCCACGGCCGCCGAAACGGCCCTGGCGGCCATGCGCGCCTCGGTGTTCGGCACCGATCCCATGGCCCCTCCGCCCCCAACCCATCCGGCCATCAGCGCCCCGGAGGATCCCCGGGCTCCCGTGAACAGCGGCCCCCCCGACACGCCTGAAGAGCTGGGCGATTTTCTCGAACTCTCCGGTCTGCTGGTGTACGACCCGGCAGCCATCACCCGCCTCTACGCCGGGCACCCCAAAAGGCTGCTGCGCCGCCTCTGGCAGACCCTGGTGCCGATCGGCCTCTTCCTCGTGGGCGTGGTGGTGGATCGCCTCACGGGCCAGCTCAGCAACCCCGAACGGGCCCGGGCCCGGGCCCGGGAATGCGCCGAATTGCTCGCCGCCCTCGGACCCGCCTTCATCAAGGCGGGCCAGGCCCTCTCCACCCGGCCCGACATCGTGCCGCCGGTGCTGCTGGAGGAACTGGCCCAGCTGCAGGACCAGCTTCCGGGCTTCGACTCCGCCCTGGCCATGGCCTGCATCGAGGACGACCTCGGCGCTCCGGTGGACGCGATCTTCGCCGCCCTGGAGAGGGAACCGATCTCCGCCGCCTCCCTGGGCCAGGTGCACCGGGGGGTGCTCAAGAGCGGCCAGAAGGTGGCCGTGAAAGTGCAACGCCCGGGCCTGCGGGAGCAGATCACCCTGGATCTCTACATCGTGCGCAACATCGCCAGCTGGATGAACAGCAATGTGGGGCTGATCCGCAGCGACCTGGTGGGGCTGATCGATGAGCTGGGCACCCGGGTGTTCGAAGAGATGGATTATCTCAATGAAGCGGAAAATGCGGAGAGATTCAAGCAACTCCACAGCCACAATCCAGCCATTGCCGTTCCAAAGATCTACCGGGAAGCCACCAGCCGTCGTGTGCTCACAATGGAATGGATCGATGGGGTGAAGCTCACGAATCTCGAGGCCGTCAAAGCCATTGGGGTAGACCCCGATGAGATGGTGAACATCGGCGTGAATTGCAGCCTGCAGCAACTGCTCGAGCATGGCTTCTTCCACGCCGATCCCCATCCCGGCAACCTGCTGGCCCTCGCCGATGGGCGGTTGGCCTACCTGGATTTCGGCATGATGAGCACGGTGAGCCGGGAGGCCCGCACGGGCCTGATCCAGGCCGTGGTGCATCTGGTGAACCGGGATTTCACCTCCCTTTCCAAGGATTTCGTGAGCCTGGGCTTTCTCAGCGAAGAGGTGGATCTCTCGCCGATTGTTCCCGCCTTTGAAGGGGTGTTCGGCCAGGCTCTGGAGATGGGCGTCAGCCGCATGGATTTCAAGGCTGTAACGGATGATCTCTCCGGCGTGATGTATCGCTTCCCTTTCCGTGTTCCGCCCTATTACGCCCTCATCATTCGCTCCTTGGTGACACTCGAAGGCATCGCCCTCAGCGTGGATGGGGATTTCAAGATTCTCGGGGCGGCCTATCCCTATTTCGCCCGCCGCCTGATGGAGGATCCCGATCCCCAGCTGCGCCAGAGCCTGCGAGAAATGCTCTTCGATGGCGACGAGTTCCGCTGGCAGCGGCTGGAAGCCCTGGTGAGCAGCGCGGCCCTGCAGGACCAGCTGGATGTGGAAGGGTTGCTCGACCAGGTGATCGACTTCCTCTTCTCCCCCGGCGGCGGCATGCTGCGGCGCCAATTGGTGGACGCCATGGTGGAGCGGATGGACCACCTGGCCTGGCGCATGACCCTGCGCATCGGCCGCCGCCTGCCGGTGGGCCTGCTGCCCCCCGGCCTGCGGGAGCGCCAGCAGAGCGCCGAAGCCCTGGATGCCCGGCCCCTGCTCGACCTGGAGCTGGTGCAACAACTCACGGCCATCCTTCAGGACCTGCCCGGCTTCGAACCCCGCCTGCTCCTGAGCCGCCTGCCCCGGCTCCTGGGGGAGCCGGATCTGCGCCGCATGGGGGCGGAGGTGGCCAGGGGATTGGCGGAGCGGGGGGTGGTGCGCCTGTTGCGCGACGTGCTCGTGACTCCAGCCTGAGAGCTGGCGGGTCGGAGGACATCCCCCCGAAAGGGGACCTCTACATTTTGAGGGAGGAACAGAACACGCAGGTGCCCATGAAGACGCCGATCCGTCCCCGCACCGCAAGCCTGCTGGCCCCCCTCCTGGCCCTTGGCCTGTGGGGTGCTCCGCCCAGCGTGCAGGCGGCGGAACGGGTGGTGCTGATCACCGGCGCCTTCCGCCGCTCCATCCCGATCAGCGAGTTTGAAACCCTCGCCAGCACGGGCCAGGGCACGGGTCTGCTGGGAGATCTGCTGCGGCTCGGCAAGCAGAACCCCAAAACCGTGGGAAAGCTGCTGAATGAGAAGGTGAGCCTGCCCGTGCCCCTGGTGAGCCGCCTGCTCAACACCCGCATCGGCGAAGCCGTGCTCGATCGGGTGGCGGTGATCGTGCACCCCACCCGGTCGCGGGGGGATGGCATCCCAGCCCTGCGGGCCGCCGTGGTGCTGGGGATCGCTGAGGGCAATGGCCAGCTCTCCGCCATGGGCTTCCTCCGGGCCTATCCCACCCAGGAGATGGCCGTGAACATCCCGGCCCTGCTGAGCCTGGCCCAGAAGGCCAGCTCCATCAGCGACCTGATGCGCTTCTTCTCCGAATCCCCCCTCGATGGGCTGCGGGGCGGCGGCGAAGGCAGCAAAGCTCCAGCAAAAGGGTCGTAACGACAACCCGCCGCTTAGATTCGGTTGTCACGCCCTTCTGCCCCGTGCCCCTGCTCCAAGCCTTGCGTCGCCTGGGTCAGCGCCCCACGATGCAGGATTGGCCTGGGCTGATTGAGGCCTACCGATCCTGGTTGCCCGTCACGGCCGCCACGCCCGTGATCACCCTGCGGGAGGGGGCCACCCCCCTGATTCCCGCTCCCAGCCTGGACAAGCTCATCGGCCGGGGGGTGCGGGTGCACCTCAAATACGACGGCCTCAACCCCACGGGCTCCTTCAAGGACCGGGGCATGACCATGGCGATCAGCAAGGCCCGGGAAGCGGGCTCGGAAGCTGTGATCTGTGCCAGCACGGGCAACACCTCCGCCGCGGCCGCGGCCTACGCCCGCCGGGGGGGCATGCGGGCCTTCGTGCTGATCCCCGATGGCTACGTGGCCCAGGGCAAGCTGGCCCAGGCCCTGCTGTATGGAGCCGAGGTGCTGGCGGTGAAGGGCAACTTCGACCGGGCCCTGGCCATCGTGCGGGAGGTGGCGGATCAATACCCCGTGACCCTGGTGAATTCCCTCAATCCCTACCGGCTGCAGGGCCAGAAAACGGCGGCCTTCGAAGTGGTGGATGCCCTCGGGGATGCCCCCGACTGGCTCTGCATTCCCGTGGGCAATGCGGGCAACATCAGCGCCTACTGGATGGGCTTCAAGGAATACCGGCAGGCCGGCCTGAGCCAGAAGCTGCCCCGCATGATGGGCTTCCAGGCGGCGGGCGCCGCTCCCATGGTGCTGGGCCACACGGTGGAGCAGCCCGACACGATCGCCACCGCCATCCGCATCGGCAATCCCGTCAACAAGGACAACGCGCTCCGGGCCCAGCAGGAGAGCCAGGGGGGCTTCATGGCCGTGACGGATGGGGAGATCCTGGAGGCCTACAAGCTCCTCGGCAGCGGCGAAGGGGTGTTCTGCGAACCGGCCAGCGCCGCCTCCGTGGCGGGGCTCCTGAAGCGCAAGGACGAGGTTCCCTCCGGCAGCACGGTGGTGTGTGTGCTCACCGGCAATGGCCTGAAGGATCCCACCACGGCCATCGAGCACAACGATTCCCGCTTCCACACCGGCCTGGATCCGGACACGGCCATGGTGGCCAAGGTGATGGGGTTCTGAGGGCCCGCGGGGCCGCCGTTCGAGCCCTGCCACCCGACCAACTGACCGAGGAAAACCGGGGGAAAGGCCAGCCCGAGCCTGGGGGAACCGGAGGCCGTCCATCCGGTTGGCTGGGGCTGATGCTTTCCCCAGGCTTGGGAAACGGGGGAAATCGCCCCGTTTTGCCCATTCGCCCACCGCCATTCCGCAGCCCTTCTGAGCCCCCAGGCCAGGTGGGGCCTGGCATGCGTAGCTTTTCCCCCGTTTCCCCAGGCTCTACTGCGACGGGTTTGTGTTCTTTAAGAATGAATTTTCTTTCTTGATCCGCTGAACAGGGGGAGAACGGGCCGGGCCGGTTGCGCATGGCCCCATGGTGTGAAACCGTATGGCGGCTGATCCGTGCCCCCAT
The DNA here is from genome assembly GCA_035285785.1 of Cyanobacteriota bacterium. Lineage (GTDB taxonomy): Bacteria > Cyanobacteriota > Cyanobacteriia > PCC-6307 > Cyanobiaceae > Cyanobium. The sequence goes on along the minus strand of JAYKJF010000118.1, from coordinate 85 downwards.
GAAGCTGGTTTGCTCCCAGGCCGAACTCAGCGCCAGCCTCCAGCTGGTGAGCCGTGCCGTTGCGTCCCGTCCCACCCATCCGGTG
>JAYKJF010000117.1:0-21649 GCA_035285785.1 Cyanobacteriota bacterium | reverse complement strand
CGATGACCGCCCTGCCGATCATCGAAACCCAGGCCGGTGACGTGTCCGCCTACATCCCCACCAACGTGATCTCGATCACCGATGGTCAGGTGTTCCTGAGTTCCGACCTGTTCAACTCCGGTCTGCGTCCCGCCATCAACGTGGGCATCTCCGTGAGCCGGGTGGGTGGTGCAGCCCAGACCAAGGCCATCAAGAAAATTGCCGGCACCCTCAAGCTGGAGCTGGCCCAGTTCGACGAGCTGGCCGCTTTCTCCCAGTTCGCCTCCGACCTCGATGCCGCCACCCAGGCTCAGCTGGCCCGGGGCAAGCGCTTGCGTGAGCTGCTCAAGCAGCCCCAGTTCAGCCCCCTCAATCTGGCGGAACAGGTGGCAGTGGTGTACGCCGGAGTCAAAGGCCTCATCGACGATGTCCCCGTGGATCAGGTGGCCCAGTTTGTGCGCGAACTCCGGGAGTATCTGCGCACCAACAAGGCGGATTACATCACTGCTGTGATGGGTGAGAAGCAGCTCAGCGATGCTTCCGAGGCCACCCTCAAGGCCGCCATTGCTGAAGTGAAGGCCTCCATGTTGGCTGCGGCCTGAGTCACGACATGGCAAACCTCAAGGAGATCCGCGACCGGATCAGCTCCGTCAAGAACACCCGCAAGATCACCGAGGCCATGCGCCTTGTGGCTGCGGCCAAGGTTCGCCGGGCTCAGGAGCAGGTGCTGCGCAGCCGCCCGTTTGCCGACCGGCTGGCACGGGTGCTCCAGAACCTGGAAACCCGCATGTCCTTCGAAACGGCCGACTCTCCCCTGCTCAAGGGGCGGGCCGTCGACCGGGTCACCCTCCTGGCCGTCACGGGAGACCGGGGGCTGTGCGGTGGCTACAACTCCTCGGTGATCAAGAAGACTGAGCAGCGCTTTGCTGAGCTCACAGCCCAGGGCCTGAACGTGGATCTGGTGCTGATGGGCCGCAAAGCCATCTCCTACTTCCAGAATCGGGCCGATAAGTACACCATCCGTGCCACCTTCACTGGCCTGGAGCAGGTGCCGACGGCTAAGGATGCCAATCGGGTGGCCCGTGAGGTGCTGGCTGATTTCCTTTCCGACAGTACGGATCGTGTGGAGATCATCTACACCAAGTTCATCAATCTGGTGAGCTCGGCCCCGGTGGTGCAAACTCTCCTCCCCCTCGATCCCCAGGGCATCGCCAACCCCGAGGATGAGATCTTCCGGCTCGTCACCAAGGATGGGGCACTGGGGGTGGAGAAAGTGGCCATTGACAACACCCAGGCTCCCCTGGCTCCAGATTTTGTGTTTGAACAGAGCCCGGATCAACTCCTGAATGCCCTGCTCCCGCTCTATCTGGACAACCAGTTGTTGCGCTCTCTCCAGGAAGCTGCTGCCAGCGAGCTGGCCAGTCGGATGACGGCCATGAACAACGCCAGCGACAATGCCAAGGCATTGGCTAAAACCCTGACCTTGGACTACAACAAGGCCCGTCAGGCGGCCATCACCCAGGAGATTCTGGAAGTGGTGGGCGGTGCGGCCGCGATGGCCTGATCCCAGAGTTCACAACCACACGCAGCTGCTCAAACACGGTTTGGGCAGCTCTTTTATGGTCTTGTGGCGCGTTGATCCCGACGCCGGGGATACCCTTGAATCAGATTTTAGGTTGATGTTCAGCGGATGGGCCTGGCCCTGCGTCTTGATCAGTCCCTGGCTCGCCTCAAGCGCCGGGTGCTCCTGCCCGTGGCCATCCTCGCGATTCCCTGGGCGCAGGAGCTGATCGATCAGCTGGTTTTTCGTGGCCGCTGGAATCTCCCCATGGTCTACGGCGGCCCCTGGTGGGGTCTGCTGACAGCCCCCTTCAGCCACAGCGGTTTCGGCCATCTGATCAGTAACTCGCTCTGGTTTCTTCCCCTCTCCTGGCTGGTGCTTCTGAAGGGCACCAGGGACTACTGGGCGGTCTGGATCGGTGTGCTGCTCCTTCAGATTCCTGTCTGGCTGCTCTGGCCGGCGGCCAGCCATGGTCTGTCGGGGGTGGTCTATGGCCTGCTGGGCTACCTGCTCCTGATCGGTTGGTTGGAGAGGCGCCCCTTGGCCGTGCTTCTCTCCATCGGCTGCGTGTTGGCCTACGGAGGGCTGTTGCCTGCGCTGCTGCCTTTCCTGAGCCCCCCGGGAGTGAGCTGGATCGGCCATGTCGCCGGTTTCGCCGGGGGACTTCTGGCGGCTCTGGCGGTGTATCGGGAGTGAAACCCGCCGACCCCTGTTGGCTCTAGTTGCAGCCTTCCACTGAAATCCGGTAGCTGAACCCCGTGGAGCCGGGCATGGTGCTGGAGCCCACCCGCACGTTCACCAAAGAGGTGCGCTTGCCTGGAACGGCCGGGAAGGGGCCAAACGCACGGCGTTGTCCGGGGTCGAGGGTGAGGTTCTCATTCACCACCTGCAGATGGCTGCCGTCGGTGAACCTCAGAAACACCCCAAGCGGAAAGACCCCTCGGCCCGTGGAGGCCGACTGGAGGTTCACGCGATAGCTGCTGAAGCTGCGATCCACAACGAAGTCGGTGTTCCAGTTGGTGCGGCCCACGATCCGATCACCGCTGATCCGCTTCTCCACCACCGGCACCCCGCCCCCGCCGATCGGAATCAGGGAACGGCACTGGCCGAGGGCGGCATCGGTTGCGGAGCCGAACAGGAGCGCGGCCCCAACGGAGACAGCAAGGGAGTGGGGCAAGCGGATGGGCATGGGATCCCTCCAGATGGGTGGCCATGGTTCAAGCTATCTGGCCGAATCTGCGCAATGCTCCAGAAGCCTCCCGCCGCCACCTCCTGCCCATGTCGTCCGCCCCTCCCCCCCTGGGGTGCCTCGCACTCCAGCCCCTGTTCCCGCTGGCACTGGGCCAGGTGCAGCTGGCCCCGGATCCGCTGGAGACGGCCGTTCTGCTGCAGGAGATCCTCAGCTTGCGTGGGGAGGCGCAGGGCAACCCCGAGGAGGGTTGCGCCTGGACGGGGGATCTCCATGGCCACGGCCAGCTCCATCACCACCCCGTGTTTGCTCCTTTATTGGGGCAGCTCACCCAGGCCGCAGCAGCCTATGTGGACGCGATTGGATTCGACAGGCACCGGGTGGCTCTGTTTTTGCAGCGGGCCTGGCCTGTGGTGAGCGAGGAGGGGCAAGGGGTCGGGCGCCATCACCATCCCAATGCCCACCTCAGCGCCATTTACTACCTCACCGGGGATGGCACAGGGGCCAGTGGGTGCCTGCGGCTGTGGCCGCCGCGCCAGGCCAACGAACTGGTGCCCGGGTTGGCGGTGGGCCATGGAGGGCCGATCACGGCCGGGCTGCCTGGGGCCCAGACCTGGAATGCCCCCTGGTGGGATGTGGCCCCTCGGGCCGGTTTGTTGGTCCTCTTCCCTGCCTCCGTCGAGCATGGGGTGTTGGAGAACACAACAGGGGAGGAGCGACGGGTGTCGATCGCCATGGACTTCTGCCTGACGGCCCCTGCCCAGGGGGGCAGGGGGAGCGGTGAAGCGGAATATCTGGCACCCCACCCCACCAGCTGGCGTGAGGTAGGAGGGGGGCCAGGACCCAATAACTAGATCGTATTGTAGGGTGTTTGGGCCAAAGAAGATAGCGTGCCCACCTGAAATGCCAAGTCGTTTCTACGGGCATGTTGCCTTGCGGATATGAGAAGCAGGCCCGTGTTGCTGTTGTTGGCCTCGTTGGCCGTTGTTGCGGTCTTTTTTTTCTTCAATGTCATCGGCTGGCCCGGTCTTCATTGGGATGCTGCTTTTTTTGCACCCGTCATCACAAATATTGCTTCGGGTAAGGGCTGGATCTTTGACGGCTATTTGACTTTTTTGTTTCTTCACGGAAATAATAGTTATGATTTCCATGGCGTTTTGCAGCCTTTGCTCTATGGAGGTTTGTTTCGTGCCTCGAGCATGGCATCGCTGCTGTCCTGGATGTCCGTTGTCAATGCTGCCACCTATCTCATTTACGCGGCAATCTATTTCCTCGTATTAAAGAGAAATCGGCGAACGCGTTTATGGAAAGCCCTTCTCTTTGCAGTGGTTCCTGGTGTGATCGTGTTGGGTTTGCAGGGGCGGCCTGAGCAGCTGCTTCCCTTGCTTTTTGCGGTCCCCCTGTTGATTTCCGAGCTGGGCGCCCCATCGAAAGTGGTCTTTTTTCTTCTGCCACTTGTCTCCGCATTGGCCTGCCTTACTTCCCCCTTGCCAGGGCTGGTCTATGGGACGTTCTGTTTGGTGATGCTGCTCGCAAATGGATTCTCCACAGGTGCTTCAAAAAGGGATGCTTATGCCTTTTTGATCGGGGCGATAACGGCGTTTTTGCTTTCTCTTTTCGCCTTCAGGTTCTTCATTCCGTTTGATCTTGTCTCCTGGGTCAAAGGTGTGGCATTTTCGGGTAAGAGTGCTCTCAATGAACTGCCTAAAACGCTCAACTTTCGCGCTGGTAGGTGGGGCTACAGTCTGCCGTCTCCGGCTGCCAATTTCATTGTTGTCTTCGCTGCTCTTGCCAGTTTGCTGGAGCTCCTGATCCGCAAGAAATTGCTGTCTTTTTTGATTTTGGCTTCGGTCCTTTACTGGTCGTCTAGAACCATGGGCGATTATGGATATGTTTGTTTTGTTCCCCTTGTTCTCGCTTTTGCGCTCGATGGCGATCGGGTGTCAAGGCTGACGCTTTCGTCTGTGCTGAAGCCCAGATTCCTCTCTCGTGCATCCCTGTTCGTGGCCGTCCTTTATCTCTATGTGATTGGCTTGTATTTCTCGATTGCAATTGGACATGTTCATGCCGCCTCGACCTACCCACAGGCCGTCTCTTTCCTGAAGCGCGCTGGCATCCTTGACCAGCGCCCAGGCCAGTCATGCTCGCCTGCTGACGTCATTGGGTATCCGGAGGTGATGGCTCCTTCTCTCGTTTTGTTTTCAAATGGTCCTTCCTGCCTGGCAACGGCAGAGGCTGACTCTGGCGATCAGCCTGTCGGTGGCTTCATCAAAAAGGGGTCTGGCCCCCAGAGGCCAGGATGGCTGAAGAACTATGAATCCATGACAGGTCACAGAATTCGATATTATCTTCACCCGCAGCAGTACCCTTATCTTCCCGGCGACTTGCCTGAAACAGTAAATCTGGATGATCAAAAGTTTGATTTGATAGACAATATATGGAAAGAGGAATACACTTTCTTTGAGCGCCTGCCGATGCCCCGTTCCTTCCCTGCGTCCTACAGGCTTGCGATTTATCAGCGACGGTGATGCTTCGCCAAACGCGTCTGTTTTCTCTGGCTTTGGCCGTTCTGCCCATCCCCATCCTTTGGGCTGGCCTTTGGCGTCTCTCCCCTGCCAAAGCCGTTCCCCCTCCATCCTTCCACCCCTGGAATGACGGTCGGGTGATGTTGCAGGGCTTCTATTGGGAGTCCTATCGCCACGGCAACAAACGCTATCCACAATTCGGCCAGAAGGCTTGGTATGACGTGGTCCGGGGGAAGGTGCCGGCCATCGCTGCGGGTCGCTTTGATCTGATCTGGCTGCCTCCTCCCGTCTACGCCGGGGAGCTCAGTGCCGGTTACAACCCGAAGCAGTATTTCCGGTTCGACAACAGCTATGGCAGCAAGCTGCAGCAGCAACAGCTCCTGCAGGCCCTGCTGGCGAAAGGGGTGGAGCCGATTGCCGATGTGGTGATCAACCACCGGGACGGCCATCAGGGTTGGGCTGATTTCCAGAATCCGGCCTGGAGCACCCGGGCCATCTGTGCTTCCGATGAGGCCTTCACCAACCCCGCCTCGGGCCTGACCCGCACCCCCCCAGCCCAGCGGGGCACCTGTGAGGATCCGGTGCCCTACCGGTCGGGCCGCACTTTCAACTACGAGAGCTTCCGCGACATCAACCACGGTGATCCCACCGTGCGCAACGACATCCTGCGCTATCTGCTGCAGCTCAAAGCCCTGGGCTATCGGGGCTGGCGCTACGACATGGTGCATGGCTACGACGCCCGCTGGGTGGGCTGCTACAACGCCGTCACCCGGCCCACCTTCGCGGTGGGGGAATACGACTGGGATCGGCAAGGGGAGATGCGGGGCTGGATCTGGGCGACGGCCACCCAGCCCGTCGCCAGGGGAGCCGACCGTCTGCGCAGCAGCAGTTATGTGTTTGATTTCCCTGGTTTCTTCCGGCTCAAGGACGCGATCGCGGCCAGCCGTTACGGCGATCTCTACGCCTTCAATTTCGGCCCAGGTCTGATGGGTGATACCACCGATGGCCTGCCCTGGAAGCAGCGGGCGGTGACATTCGCCGAAAATCACGACACCGGCTACAGAACCAACGACGACAGCACCCCCCAGCAGGGCCATCAGTTCGACAGCTTCGCCAACAACTGGCAGGTGGAGCAGGCCTATGCCTACCTGCTCACCCATCCGGGCGTGCCCAGTGTCTATTGGAAGCACTATTTCGATTGGGGGGCGGATCTGCAGCGGAAGATCCAGGCCCTGATCAATGCCCGCAAGCTGGCGGGGGTGCATGCGGGCAGTGCCCTCTATGTGCAGCAGAATGCCCGACAGGCGGGCGTGTACGCCGCCGCCGTGCAGGGCAGCCAGGGGATGCTCTATGTGCGCATCGGCGGTGATGACGGCAACTGGCAGCCCTCGTTCTCCGGCTACGCCAACGTTCGGGAGTACGGACAGGGGCAGGGTTGGAAGGTGTGGGTGGGATTACCGGGGAACCCTCCCCCGCGTCTGGCTCCATTGGCTGCCGCGCTGGCGCCACCGCCAGCGGTGCAAGCGGTACCCGCGACCCTGCCGGCCCTCTGCAGCCGCTGACGCCCGGCCTCTTGGCCCTCAGAGTGGCTCACCAGGCGCGGTTGCGGCATGGTGGATCGGGTTTGGCGATGCCGCTGGAGTGATGAAAAAAGTTCTCAATGTTGGTGGCAACAACAAGGCGATTGCCCTGCCTCCCCAATATGCCGCCTTCGAACATCTGCTCCTGGATATTGATCCCAAGGGAGCTCCCGACATTCTTTGCGATGCACGCCAACTCACCACTCTGGACCCCCAACAGTTTGCGGCTGTCTATTGCTCCCACAACCTGGAGCACTACTACCGCCATGAGGTGCCCAAGGTGTTGGCTGGCTTTCTGCATGTGCTGCAAGAGGGGGGATTTGCCCACATCCGGGTGCCCGATCTTCAGGCGGTGATGAAGGAGGTGATGGAGAAGAACCTGGATCTCGAAGATGTGCTCTACACCTCACCCGCAGGGCCGATCATGGTGCTGGATGTGATCTATGGCTATGGCGTGGAGATTGAGCGCAGCGGCCAGGATTTCTACGCCCATAAAACAGGCTTCACCCGCCCATCCCTCCTGCGTGCACTCCGGGCGGCGGGCTTTCAGACCATCTACAGCGGCACGGGCAATCGGGAGATCCGCGCCATCGCCTTCAAAGGAACGCCCAATGCCGAGGCCCTCGCCCTGTTTCAGCTGAGCGAGGACCCGTCCTCCTGAGTGACCCCCCTCAGCGATCCAATGCCAACCACTTGCGCGCCTCACGGGCGTCCCGCTCCTGGCCGGCCCGATGGCCCAGGGCGAAGGCCCCCACCGCCAGGGCCACCGCCGCCACCATGCCGCCGCTGCGGCTGGGGTTGAGGGGCCCGGAGGGCAGGATCACGGGCACGGTGGCGGCGAGCATGAAGCTCGTGGCCCCCAGCGCCGTGACCCCGTACACAGCCGGCTTGACCGTGCGTCGGCTCAGGCCGTGCTTCACCAGCACCACCAGCCCCACCAGGGGCACGGCGCTTCCCAGGGCCCAGATCCACCGCTTCCTCGGGGTGTCGCTCAGTCGGCGCTGGAAGGCGCTGGAACGGGAGGCCAGGTCCATGGCTACTCCCTCCTGGGGGCGCCGCGCCGCCCCGCCAACACCTGTTGCACCCGCCGCCAACCCACCCCGTGGTGGGCCAGGGCCACCTGCAGGTGAAACACCAGATCGGCCGCTTCGCTCGCGATCGCTTCCGAATCCTGGTCTTTGCAGGCCATCACGAATTCAACGCTCTCCTCACCGATTTTCTTGAGGATGCGGTTGTCGCCACCCGCCAGAAGCTTGTTGGTGTAGCTCCCCTCCTCAGGGTGATCCCGGCGCCCCTCAATCACCCGGGACAGTTCCGTGCAGGCGTCCGCCGGAGGGGGCGGAGCCTGGGCGCCCCCGGCGCTGGGGGGTGTGGTGCTGTCGTAAAAGCAGCTGCGGGCGCCCGTGTGGCAGGCCACCTCCCCGGCCTGCTCCACCGTGAGCAGCAGCACATCGGCATCGCAGTCGAAGCGCAGCCCCTTCAAATGCTGGATGTGCCCGCTGGTGGCGCCCTTGTGCCAGAGCTCCTGACGGGAACGGCTCCAATAGTGCACCTCTCCGCTTTCCAGGGTGCGCTGCAGGGCCTCCCGGTTCATCCAGGCCATCATCAGCACCGCTCCATCCAACCAGTCCTGGGCAATCGCCGGGATCAGGCCCGCCCCGTCCCAGCGGAGCACGGCGGCCAGGTCCTGGGTCAGCCGGGCGGCCTCCTCCACAGTGGGTGGCGGAGAGTGGAAAGATGGTGGGGTGGCCACGACGGGCGCGTTACCAGCTGCAGCGATCCTCCCCCATGCCCAGCCCCCCGGCCCACACCTGCTGCAAGACCTTCTCGGGCTTTCCCTGCACCCACCGCCAGTGGCGCCATGGTGGCCACTGCCGTTTTGTGCATGGCTACAGCCGGAGCTTCACCTTCTGGTTCGCCGCCCACCGGTTGGACGACTGTGGCTTTGTGGTGGATTTCTCCAGCCTCCAACCTCTGCGGGAGCGACTGGCCCGGCAGTTTGATCACACCTTTCTCGCCAGTGCCGACGATCCCCTCCTGCCCCAATGGCAGCACCTCCATTCCCTGGGGGGGCTGGATCTGCGGGTGATGGATAACGTGGGCATGGAGGCCACATCGCAGCTGGTTTGGGGGTGGGCCAATGAGCTCCTCCATGGGCGGGAGGGAGGCCGGGCCTGTTGTTTTCGGGTTGAGGCCCGGGAAAACGAGGTGAACGCTGGCTTCTTCGCCTCCACGCCGGCCTGGTTTGCCCCGCTGGAGGGGGTGCCGCAGGTGTGGGAGGTCCCATGAGCACGGGCCTGGTGGCCCAGCGCTTCGCGACCGCCTGGGCCCTGTTTCAGGGGTTGCTGATCGAGGCCCTTCCCTTCCTCCTCCTCGGGGTGGTGATCGCCACCGCTGCCCGCTGGTTGGCTCCGGGAGGGCGGTGGTTGCGCCAACTGCCCAGCCACCCCCTGCTTGGCCCCCTCACCGGGGCGGGCCTGGGCCTGGCCCTGCCCGCCTGCGAGTGCGGCAATGTGCCGGTGGCCCGGCGCCTGCTCGCCGGCGGGGCCCCCGTGGGCACGGCCCTGGGGTTCCTTTTCGCCGCCCCCGTGCTCAATCCCATCGTGCTGGCCAGCACCTGGGCCGCCTTCCCCGATCGCCCCTGGCTGCTCCTGCTGCGGCCCATTGGCGCGGTGGTGGTGGCCGTGGGCCTGGCCTGGCTGCTGGGGATGCTGGGGGAGGGGGAGTTGCTCACCGGCGATCTGCTGGAGGAGCGGCGTCTCAGCAGACCGCTGGCCGACCTGAGCCTGCTGGAGCGGCGCAGTGGCCTGCTCGGGGGCTCCCCCCCTCTGGCGACCGCTCCGGTCCAGGCCCCTGGGCGTCCCTCGGCAGCCGAGCTGTTGCGCCATGGCAGCCAAGAATTTCTCTCCCTGGCCCTGGTGCTCGTGGTGGGTTGTGCCATCGCGGCATTGGTGCAAACCCTGGTGCCCCGCCAGTGGTTTCTGGCCGTTGGGGGCCTGCCCACCGTGTCGATCCTGGCGTTGATGCTGTTCGCCCTGGTGGTGTCGGTGTGCTCCAGCGTGGATGCCTTCCTCGCCCTGGGATTCGCTGCCCAGATCACCCCTGGTGCCCTGCTGGCCTTCCTGCTTCTTGGCCCGGTGATCGACCTCAAGCTCTTTGGCCTGCTGGGCCAGATCTTCCGCCCGCGGGCGCTCTTTCTCACCCTCGGGGGCAGCAGCGTTTTGGTGTTGCTGATCGGCCAGCTGGTGAATCTCTGGCGCCGCTGACCCGCCCCCCCTCCATGACAACCGCCCCCCAACCCCCTTCCCCAGCCCTGCCCCCCCACCAGCGCGGTGCCCTCTGGCGAGGTGCGGCCCTGGCGCTCTGGGCGCTGCTCCTGGTGCGCTCCGCCGTCGATGGTCGGCTGGATCTGCTGCTGCGGGCGGTGTTTCATCCCCTGGTGGGCCTGGCGGGTGCGGGGCTGGCGGTGCTGGCTCTGGCCCAGCTGGCCCAGGGACGGCCCCAGGCCAGGGGCGCCCGGGAGCGGGTTCGGCCCAGTGAGCGCAGCCTGGTGATCGCCACGGCCCTCCTCACAGCGGCGGTGCTGGCCTGGCCCCCCGCTCCCTCCTTCTCCGATCTCGCCAGCCAGCGTCCCCGCGACAACACGGCGGAAGAGGAGCTGGCCTTCGTGTTGCCCCCCTCTCAGCGGACCCTCACCGACTGGGTGCGGTTGCTGCGGGCCCAGCCCGATCCCGAGCTCTTTGCGGGCGACCCGGTGCGCATCAGTGGCTTTGTCTGGCCCGTGCCCGGGGAGCCCCCCCAGCTGGCCCGGCTCCTGGTGCGCTGCTGCCTGGCGGATGCGGCGCCGGTGGGGCTGCCCGTCCGCTGGGCCGCCCTGGGTCCTCCACCCCCTGCGGATCAGTGGCTGGCCATCGACGGTGTGATGGCGGTGGAGCCCGATCCCCAGACCAACGGTGGCCAGCGCCTGGTGGTGGTCCCCCAGCGGATCCGGCCGATCCCGCGCCCGGCGAGGCCCCTGGAACCATGAGCCCCTCCCCGCTTCGCCAGCCCCTCTGGGCCCTGGGTGGCCTGTTGCTGCTGGCCCTGGCGCTCCAGCAGGCCCTTCTGCGCCAGCCGCCCCGGCTGCAGCAGCTCAACCAGGCGCCGTCCAGCTCCGGTCCTGCCGCTTTGCGGCTGCGGTTCAGCCGACCCATGGATCCGGCCAGCCTCTCCGCCAGCCAGCTGGACCCCCCCCTGGTCCATCGCTGGCTGGGGGAGGGCGACACCTTCCTGCTCACCCTGGCCCCCGGTCAACGGGTGCCGGGTCCTTTGCGGCTCACCCTGGCGGGTCGCGACCTGTCAGGGGTGCCCCTGCCACCCCGCCGCTGGCTCTGGGATCCCCGGCCACGGTTGCTTGCCGTGGTGCCGGTTGCCGGTGGCGATCAGCTGCAGGTCCGGGAGCACGATGGTCGCTGGCGCCCCCTGCTGCCCCAGGTGTGGCGTCAGATCGTGGAGGTGGAACCCATTGGTGATGGCACAGCCCTCGCCCTGGTGAGTCGGGAGGGGGAGGGCTTCCAGAGGGTGTGGCGGGTGCAGCTGCGCCAACGCAACCTGGCCCCTGAGGCCAGGGGGCTGGGGCCCGTGCAGGCCGCGGCGCCCGAAGCCCTGGAGCGGGAGCCCCTGCTCTTTGCCCACATCAGTGGCAACCGCCGCGGTGAGCTGCTGGTGCAGGCCGGTGGCATGGGTGCTGCGGCGGTGCAGACCCAGCTCTGGCCCCCCTCGGGCCCTCCTCGCCCCCTCCAGCTTGATGCCGTCGGCACCGCCAACCTCCTGCCCGAGGGAGGAGCGGTGGTGGTGCCCCGCAACGAGGGCCTCACCCTCGATGACCTCCCCCCCCGTCCCCCCCGGCGCCAGATCCTTCCGGGCAGCAGGGATCTGCTGGCCTTCTGTCCCCGCTCTGGGCGGGCCCTGTTGCGGCGCCACTGGCCCGATTACCGCCGCTCCCTGGAATGGCTGGAACCTGGCCAGCCCCCCCAGGAGCTGTGGCGGGGCTCGGACGCCCTGCTGGCGGCCACCTGTCAGGGGGGGGGGGAGCGGATCTGGGTGGCTGTTCTGAGTGGGGAGCGGCAGCCCGAGTTGAGCCTGCTGTCCCTCGATCGCCAGCGCGATCAGACCGCTCTTCTGAAGCTTGATGGCTGGGAACTGGAACCCGGCACCCAGCTGGAGGACGATCCCACCACGGGCCAGTTGGTGGCGGCCCTGCGCCCCCTGGCGCCAGGGGAGGCAGGGCGACGCCCCCTCCCGGCCCGGCCGATGCGTCTGCCCACTGGAGGGGCCACCAGCGTTCCGGCGCCCCTGGGCCCCCCGGTGCGGCAGGTGCTCTGGCTTGCCCCCGGGGCAGTTGCTTCAGAATGAGGTTGATCCTCCACTCCTCTGCGCTTCTGCCTCCCCGCGAGATGCCCCCCTCCGCCCTCTCCCCCTCAGCGGCCTTGCCCGCCCGCCAGGAGCACTTGCTGACGGTGCTGCGGGAGGCGGATGGGGAGCTCTCCGGCCAGGATCTGCATGCCCGTCTGCGGGCGGGGCAGGGGGCCATGGGGTTGGCCACGGTCTATCGCCATCTGCGCCAGCTCCAGCAGCGCGGGCTGGTGCGTTGTCGCCATCTCCCCAGCGGTGAGGCCCTGTTTGCCCCCACGGAGCGGGATGAGCACCATCTCACCTGTGTGGACTGTGGCCGCACCCTGCGCCTGCCCCACTGTCCCGTTCATGGCCTGGAGCTGCCAACAGCCCACCTGGAAGGCTTTCAACCCCTGTTTCACACCCTCGAATTCTTTGGCCTCTGTGCCAGCTGTCAGCAGCGGCAGAGGCCCGATGGCCTCCCGGCCTGACCAATCCACCAACCCATCTCCCCCGGCTCCCTAACCTCCAGAGAGCACGGTCCGTCCCATGACCACCACCCCCCTGCCGGTGACCATCCTTTCGGGCTTCCTGGGAGCCGGAAAGACCACCCTGCTCAATCACATCCTCACCAATCAGCAGGGGGTGCGTACGGCGGTGCTGGTGAACGAGTTCGGGGAGATCGGCATCGACAACGATCTGGTGGTGACCACCGGTGACGACATGGTGGAGCTCAGCAACGGCTGCATCTGCTGCACCATCAATGGGGAGCTGCTGGAGGCGGTGTACCGGATCCTGGAGCGCCCCGAGCCGGTGGACTACCTGGTGGTGGAAACCACTGGTCTGGCGGATCCCCTGCCAGTGGCGATGACCTTCCTGGGCAGCGACCTGCGGGATCTGACCCGCCTGGACTCGATCATCACCCTGGTGGATGCGGAGAATTTCAGTGATGAGCTGCTGCAAGGGGAGGTGGCCCGCTCCCAGATCCTCTACGGGGATCTGCTGCTGTTGAACAAGTGCGACCTGGTGGAGGAGGCGCGGCTGGAGGCCCTGGAACGCGAACTCCGTGCCATCAAGAGCGATGCCCGCATCCTTCGATCGGTGAAGGGGGAGGTGCCCCTGGCCCTGCTTCTCAGCGTGGGGCTGTTCGAAAGCGACAAGGTGGCGGCCCGGCAGGAGACCGCCCCCACCCACGACCACCACGACCACGACCACCACAACCATCACGCGCACGACGACCACAGCGCCTGCGACCACGACCACGGGGTCTGCACCCATGAAGGGCACGATCACCATCACGACCATCACCACCACGACCCGCACCCAGACCACCAGGCCATCGAAGGCTTCACCTCCCTCTCCTTTGCCAGCGAAGGCCCCTTCTCCTTACGGAAATTTCAGAATTTCCTCGATAACCAACTCCCCGAGGGGGTGTTCCGTGCCAAGGGCATCCTCTGGTTCAACGAAAGTGAGCGCCGCCACGTGTTTCATCTGGCCGGCAAGCGCTTCTCCATCGACGACACCGACTGGACTGGGCCCCGCAAGAACCAGCTGGTGCTGATCGGCCGCGAGCTGGATCACGACCGGCTTCGCCGCCAGCTCCAGGCCTGTGTTGCCCGGGATGCGGGGAAGGGTTTCGGGTAATCCCCTGCAGCAATGGCTACGGCAACCCTGTCGGATGCCGCTATGGTGATCGCACACGATGTTTCCCAATGCCTGAGCTGCTCGTCTCGGTCGGCATCCTGGCGATTCTGGGACTTCTCCTCTGGCTTGGCTTGGATTCAGACGACGACAATGGTGACGGGGGTCTGATGGAACCTGCCCTTGTCCCCATCCCTGTGCGTCACCGCTGAACCTTTCGGGTCGCCCCTGGTCTTGAAGCCCTGACCCCATGGCCCGAACGGGCGCTGCTTCCCTCCACCCCCGTCCCGTCGTTCGCGCCACCTTCGCCCGAACGGCCCTGGGGGGCCTGGTTCTTGTGCTGGTTGCCCTGGCCCTGGCCCCTGTTGTGGCCCTGTTGGTTCTGTCTGTCGGTGGGGGCAACGCCGAAACCCTCTTCGCGCTGGGCCCGGAAGGCTGGTCGGCCCTGCGTCACACACTGGCTCTGGTGCTGGGTGTGGGGCTGGTGGTGGCCCTGCTGGGCACGGCCAATGGGTGGCTCACGGCCAGTTGCGCCTTCCCTGGCCGCCGCTGGTTGCGCCTGGCCCAGGTGTTGCCCCTGGCCACGCCGGCCTATCTGCTGGCCGCCACCTGGATGGATCTGGGGAGTCGCTTCGGTTGGCCCATCCATGGCCTGGGGTGGGCCATTGGCAGCCTCAGCCTGAGCACATACAGCTATGTGTTCCTGCTGACCTCCGAGAGCTTCGCTGCCCTGGGCCGTCGCCCCTTGGAGGCGGCCCGCAGTCTGGGGGTGGGCCCTTGGGGGGGATTTCGGCGGGTGGCCCTTCCCTTGGCCCTGCCAGCCATCGGTGCTGGGGTGGCCCTCAGCGGCATGGAGGTGATGAATGAGCTCGGTGCCGTGGAACTCCTTGGCGTCTCCACCCTGAGCACCGCCATCCTTCAGCGCTGGCAAGTGGATGGGGAGCCCCAGGCTGCGGCGGGATTGGCCCTGGTGGCCCTGCTGATGGTGGCAGCCCTGCTGGCGGCGGAGCGCTCCTGGCGTCGCCGAAGCCGCCGCTGGACCCTGGGCAGCGGCCTGGATCGGGCCCCGGCCTATCGGCTCCAAGGGTGGAGAGCCCTGATGGCCCAGGTTCTGGCCCTCCTGCCCCCCCTGCTCACCCTTGGGGTCCCCCTGCTCTGGTTAGCGGTGAGTTGGGATCAGATGCAGGTGCAGCAACCCCTCGAGCTCCTCCTGCTCACCAGCCGCAGCCTTGGCCTGGCCCTGGTGGCCGCCACCGCCACCCTTCTCTTTGCTCTGGTGCTGGCCATTGCCCGCCGCTGGTTGCCCGATGCCCCCTGGTCGCCCCTCACCTTTCTGGCGGGATTGGGCTACGCCGTGCCCGGAGCCGTGTTGGCCCTCGGTCTGATGCTCCTGGGGGGTGGAGCGGGGCTCGCCCCCGTGGCTCTGTTGCTGTGGGGGTATGGCGATCGTTTTCTGGCGGTGGCCAAGCAGGGCCTCGACGCAGCCCTGGAGCGGGTCCCCCCCAGCCTCGACGAAGCCGCCACCTCCCTGGGAGGCAACTGGTGGGCCGTCCTCCGTCGGGTTCACCTCCCCTTGCTGAGGGGGCCCATGTTGGTGGGGGCCCTACTGGTGTTCGTGGATGTGGTGAAGGAATTGCCGCTCACCTTTGCCCTGCGACCCTTTGATTTCGACACCCTGGCCGTTCGGGTGTATCAGTACGCCAGCGATGAGCGGGTAGGGGCGGCCCTGGTACCGGCCCTGCTGATCCTTGTGCTGGGGTTGGTGTCCGCCCTGGCCCTTGTTCCCAGCCTCCAGCTCGGGGCCAGGGAGGACCCCTAGGGTTCGCCTGCGCAGGTGGGACACAGGGCCCGCACATTGAGCACCCCTTCCAGCAAGCGGAAGCCATGCCGATCGGCCGCGGCTGCGGCCGCTTCCAGCACCGCAGGGTTCTCAAATTCCTCGATGCGTCCGCAGCGCACACACACCAGATGGTGGTGAAGCCGCTGGTCGTGGCCGGCCAGCTCGAAGCGACGCCCCCCTTCCGCCAGCTCCAGTTCCCTCAGAAGCCCCATGGAGCTCAGGAGCCGCAGGGTGCGGTAGACCGTCGCCAGCGACACCTGCTCCCCGCGGTCGCGGAGTTTCTGGTGGGCTTCCTCCGCGCTCAGGTGCCGACCCTCCCCCAGCCGCTCGAACAACCCCAGCATGCGCTCCCTCTGGGGGGTGAGCCGCTGTCCCCGGTCATGGAGGCTGCTGCGCAGGCTCATGGGGCTGGAGTCTCGAGGGGAGCCACCTTGTCATCCAGATCCACCAGGCCAGCCGCCAGAAGATCGGCCAGGGTCACCACGATGCGGTAGCTCAGGGCGACGGCCAGCACGGGGGGCTCCGGCAGGGCAAGGCCCAGGCGCAGCAGCAGGGCCGCTTCAAACACCCCGAGTCCCCCCGGTGCCCCTGGCACCACCAGACCCAGGGTCCAGGCCAGGGCGAAGCCGCTCAGCCAGGTGGCCCAGGGCACCATGGCCTGGAGGTCAAAAGCCCAGACGCAGCAGGCAAATCCAGCAAAGCGAAGCAGGACGAAGGCCAGCTGGGCCAGCAACGGCATCCAGGGATAGCCCCCCATCGGCCCTGGCCATGGGGCTGGGGCCCCCGCCCCCGCCTCGGGGGCTGGCCCGAGACCATCCTCCAGTCCAAGCTGGGATGCCTTGCTGCGCTCCAGCTGCCGGAGGAGGGGGTGGAGCCAGCGAGGAACAAGGAGGCCCAACGGCAGGAGGGCCAGCGCCCCAAGGCCGCTTTGCCAGCCTCCCAGGCTCACGAGGGCCAGAGCGGCCGCGGCGGCCAGAAGGGGTTCGATCAAGACGGCCAGCAGGGCGGTGGTGGTGGCGATCGGGGGGCCGAGGGCGGCGCTGGGTTGGCGCAGGGCCTGCACCCGGCTGGCCAGATGCCAGATCCCTCCGGGGAGAAACTTGCGCAGGTTGGTGCTGATGTAGAGGCTCACCACGGGGGTGGGGCGAGGCCGAAGGCCCAGCCAGCGCAGGATCACCACCCAGGCCAGTCCGCTCACCACCAAACTCAGCAGACAGAAGCCCACCCCCAGCACCAGCCAGATCCACCCCTGGGCATCGAGCTGGTATTGGCGCAGCTGGCGGCTGTGACTCAGCAGGGCTGCCATCACGAACCCCAGGCTCATGAAGGTGATCCAGGGGCGCAGCCCTCCAGGAAGGCGCAGGGATCGTGCAGCAGCTCTGGAGCGCCACTGCTCGAGGGTTTCCCAGAGCTGCTGGGGAAGGCGGGGAAAGGGGCGGTCGGTCCCCGGGGTCTGCCGCAGGCGGCTGAGAATCCGCCGGCCAAGCATCTGCCACGCCTCCTTCATGGGGCGTCTCCTGGGGGCGTCTCCTGCGGGGAGCGTGGAGTCGGCGGTGGATCGGCCATGGAGTCGTGCAGGAGCTGACGCATGTGGTCGAGAGACACGTGGTGCTGACGGGCCAGGTCCGCCAGATCCCCATGTTCCAGCTTGAAGCGTCGCTGGCCGTCCGGAAGGGTGGCCCATTTGCGCCGAACCGATCCCCAGGCCGTTGCGATCTGCTCCTGGGTCCGAGGAAGGCGCCAGCGGTGTTGGAGGTTTTCCCGCAGGCCCAGGGTGGTGCTGTGGCGCCACCAGATCCCCCGCAGGGCTTCCCCCAGATCCGGGGGGGCCAGGGCCGTGATCAGGGTTCCCGCCCTCCCTTTCTTCATCACCACCGCCTGGCTGAACACCTCCACGGCCCCGCCCTGCCGCAGGGCCTCCGCCAGGAAGGCCAGATCCTCGGCCGTGGCGTCGTCGATCTGGGCCTGCTGCACTAACAGGGGCTCCCAGGCCAGATCCCCCTCCGCCTCCAGGGGGTCGGCCACAAGGAGCCGCAGCAGGTTGGGCCGATCGAGGGTGCGGGTCCCCAGGCCCACCCCCACAGCCCTGGGCACCAGGGTCGGTGGGGGCGAGAACCGGTTGGCCCAGCACGCCATCAGGGCCAGCCCCGTGGGGGTGGTGAGTTCGCCGGCGGGGAAGCCGGCGCTGCTGGCGAGGGGGATCGACTGGCGGCGGGCCAGTTCCAGCACGGCGGGAGCCGGGAGGGGGAGCAGGCCATGGGCTGTGTGCACACTGCCATGGCCTGCGGGGGGGATGGTGCAGATCAGGGGGTCGGCGCCCAGGTGCAACAACCCGGCGCACACACCCACCACGTCCACCAGGGCATCGAGGGCCCCCACCTCGTGGAATTCCACGTCCTCCGGGGCATGGCCGTGCACCGCTGCTTCCGCGTCCGCCAGCCCCTGAAACACAGCCAGCACCCGGTCCCGCAGGGGTTGGGGCCAGGGAGCCTGGAGGATCTGCTGCCGCAGGGGCCCCCACGGCCGGTGGTGGGGCTGGGCGTCCAGGGGCGTCACCTCCAGGTGCATCCCCCGCAGGCCTCCGCTGCGCCGCTCCTCCCGTTCGATCCGGTAGGTGCCTTCCAGGCCGAGAGCCTCAAGGGGGCTGTGGATCACCGCCTCGGGAACGCCCGCATCCAGGAGGGCTGCCAGGAGCATGTTGCCCGCCAGCCCCGTGGGGCAGTCGATCACCACCAGCGTCATGGGGTGAGGAGGGATCGTCCCAGCCGGGGGGCGCTTGTGGCCAGTTGGTGGGCCCGTTCCTCCAGCTCCTGCCGCCGGGTGTTCAGCAGGCTGGCGACCTCCCGGCGGGCCTGGCGCTGTTCCCGTTGGGCGGTGGCCACGTCGTAGCCGGATAGACCCCAGAGGCGTCCCAACTGGGCCTTGTCGTCCGCCCCGCCGGCACTGGCGCCATAGATCAATTCCTCCGCCACCATCCCCGCCTGCAGCACCCGGCTCCAGCGGCGAAGGTCGGACAGGGGAAGCTTGGCGGCCGGGGGAAGGTCGAATTCCGTCAGGCCCCCGCCGCTGACCCCTGCCAGGACGGTGGCCCAGCTTCCCACCAGCACCCGGCGCACGGGAACCGACTCCGTCTGGGCGATCAGGCCGTGGGCGGCTTCATGGATGGCAATCCGCCGCAGGCGGGCCGCTCCCCCGGGAAGGGCCTCGGCCACCACATGGCCCCCCCTGCCGCCGAGATAGGCCGCATCAGCGGTGAGCGCTGCCAGGGCCAGCCCGGCGAAGAGGGTGGTGACCCAGGGGGAGAGACCCACCGCGGGTCCCGCCACCGCTGCCACGGTGATGGCAAACACCGCCAGGCCGGCGGTGAGGGCACCCGTGTCGCCGGGGAACGCCATGACCTAGGGGCGGGGCCGGCTGACGGCCCGGCCATGGCTGCGGGACGCAGCAGGGCCGGGCCCCTGGGCTCCGGGGCGCGTCTCCGACCGGTTGCCCCGTGCTTCGCTTCCGCCCCTGCGGGCCTTGCCGCCCCGGTTGCCCCGTTGGGGCAGTTCGGCGATCACCTCATAGCGATCCACCGTGAGCAGCTGATCCTGGCGACGGGCGTCGATGGAGACGAAATGGCGCAGGTGCTCGAGGGGGATGGTGCCGCTCAGGTGCAACTTGAACGGGGTCGGGCGGGTGCCATCGGCCTTGGGAAGCTGGCGCACTTTCACCACCACATCACCACTTTCGGGGCGGGTGTAAATCAGTTCCCCCCGCACGGAGAAGTAGTCGTCCCCCTCGGGCAACGTATCGGTGGGGGGCGTCTCCAGCGCCGAGTCCTCACGGGCCAGGGTGCTCGGTTCCCAGACCCCCATCAGCTGCAGGTGGAGGGTTTTGTCATCCCGGCTGCGGGGATACACCACCCAGAGGTGGGGCTGGCTGATGTCCAGGTGGCGCCGCATCAGGGTCAACAGCCGGCCCAGCACCACGGCCTCCAGGATGGAGCCATCACTGGTGATCAGTCGACCGCGGGTCAGCTGATCCTTGTCCTGGGGTTCGAACACGCCACGCACAAGCCCGATGGCCCGGTATTGCTGGGGTTCGCTGACCGGTGAAATCGGATGGGGGCGCATGGGGTGGGGATGTGGCCTGAAGCAGGCTCCAGGTTCAAAGGCAGAGTATGGCCGCAAACGGTAGTCTCGCCGCAGGCGTTCAGCCACCTTTTTTCGTGCTCGCATGGCGACGCTTTCCCTCCGCCCGGCCTGGCTTGGCACCGTGCTTCCCGCCTTGGCGGTGGTGGCGGTTTCCGTGGGGGCGGGCTGGTGGTTGGGCCAGCGGCAGGTGATCCAGCCTCGGCCCGTCGATGCCCGCCGCTCGGCCCTGATCCGGGAAGCGGCCCTGCTGGAGAGCAGGGAGGAGGCCCTGCAGGCCACCCCCCAGGAGCGTCAGCGGTTGCTGGAGCTTCTCGTGGGCCTGGAGCGTCGGCCCGAGGCCATCGCCCTGCTGGAAAAGTTGGCCGACCGGGAGCCTCAGCACTGGAGCCTGCGGTTGATGCTCGCCGAGCTGCGCCGCCACCAGGGGGATCGGAGGGGCGCGGAGCGGGAGCTGCGCCAGATCCTGCATCAGCGGCCGGGCCAGATGGAGGCCCTGCAACTGATGGGTCTGGTGTTGCTGGAGCAGGGGAAAGGATCGGAGGCGGAGGCTCTCATCAAGGCGGCCTACATGGCCAGCAGCAAGCCTCCCGTCAAGCCTGAGGCCCTCGGCCAGGGGTTGCTGCTGGCTGAAGTGCAGCAGCGCCGCCAGTTGCCCGCTGCCGCGGAAGCCACCTATGGCCAGCTCCTGCTGGCGTTCCCGAGCGATCAGCGCCCCGCGCTGGGCCTGGCCCTGCTGCGCGACCAGCAGGGCAATCGCAAAGGAGCCTTGGAGGCCCTGGATCAGGCCCGGGATCGGGGGAAACCTGAGGGACCCACCAAGGCGGCCCTGGATCGGCTGGCGGCAGAGTGGCGCCTCAAGGCGTACCGCCAGCCCCCGAAGTCCGGGGCGACGCCACCACAGGGCTCCCTGCCTTCGCCCCGGCCTGGGGCCCCGTCTGGGCCTCCAGGTCCCTGAGGGCTTGGTCGATGGCATCACCCGGCGGGGTGGCGTCGTCCATGGCCGTGCCTTTGCGGATCTTGTTGATCAGATCCAGCGGATTGGTGGGGTTCAACCCGCCGGAACTGCCTCCGGTGCGGTTACCGCTGGCCGGGTCGTAGTTGTAGATCTGCGTTTCTGCCGGGCTGGTGCCCATGGTTTGGCCGTAGCCCGCCTGTTGGGCCGCTGCGGGGGGCTGGTGGCTGCCCATGACCAGGGGGAGGGAGGAGAGGAGCCCCAGCGCCACAGCGTTCAGCCCGGAGGGATGGCGATGGGTGTGGAACATGGAACCGGGCTCATGGCCGATGGATTGGGGTGCATGCTAAGGGACCTTTTGGGCGCGACGCCTGCCCAACCCCTCCCCAGCCATGCGGATTGCCACCTGGAATGTGAACTCCGTGCGCACACGTCTGGAACACCTTTGCCGCTGGCTCCAGGAGGAGCGGCCGGAAGTGGTGTGCCTGCAGGAAACCAAGGTGACTGATGCGCTGTTTCCCATGGCCCGCTTTCAGGAACTCGGCTACGGGGCGGCCATCAGTGGGCAGAAGGCCTACAACGGTGTCGCCATTCTCAGCACCCTGCCCATGGAGGATGTGCAGGTGGGGCTTGGGGCCCTGCTGCCAGGGGATGGCGAGGCCCAGGATCTCGATGGTCAGAAGCGGGTGTTGAGTGCCCTGATCGAGGGGGTGCGCGTGCTGAATCTCTATGTGCCGAACGGTTCCGCCGTGGGGTCGGAGAAATATGTCGGCAAGCTGCGCTGGCTGCGCTGCCTGGCGCGCTATCTGGCGGTGCAGGAGGGTCAGGGCGATCCCCTCTGCATGGTGGGGGATTTCAACATCGCCCCGGAAG
>JAYKJF010000116.1:0-28999 GCA_035285785.1 Cyanobacteriota bacterium | reverse complement strand
AGCTCCGCGAATCCTTCGTGCCTGAAGATCGCAGCAGGGGCAACTTCTTCGACCAGGACTGGGGTTCCATGGGCGGCGTGTTCGCCGTGGCCTCCGGCGGTATCCACGTCTGGCACATGCCGGCCCTGGTTGCCATCTTCGGCGATGATTCCGTGCTCCAGTTCGGTGGTGGTACCCACGGTCACCCCTGGGGTTCCGCTGCTGGCGCCGCCGCCAACCGCGTGGCTCTTGAAGCCTGCGTGAAGGCCCGCAACGCCGGTCGCGAAATCGAGAAGGAAGGACGTGACATCCTGACGGAAGCTGCCAAGCACAGCCCCGAGCTGGCGATCGCTCTCGACACCTGGAAGGAAATCAAGTTCGAATTCGACACCGTCGACAAGCTCGACGTGTAGGGATCCTCGACTTCGCAGAGACCCTGCTCATCAGGGTTTCTGCGAAGTCATGGATAGATGTCACCTCGGCTGATGCCGATTTCAATCCCTCTTTGCACCTATCCCCATGCCTTTCAAAAGTGCAGTGGGTGACTATCAAACAGTCGCCACCCTGGAAACGTTTGGCTTCCTGCCACCGATGACCCAGGACGAAATCTACGACCAAATCGCCTACATCATTGCCCAGGGCTGGAGTCCTCTCGTCGAGCACGTCCATCCCAGCCGTTCCATGGCCACCTACTGGTCCTACTGGAAGCTTCCTTTCTTCGGAGAGAAAGATCTGGGCGTGATCGTGAATGAACTGGAGGCCTGCCATCGCGCCTACCCCGATCATCACGTTCGCCTGGTGGGTTACGACGCGTACACCCAAAGCCAGGGAGCCTGCTTTGTGGTGTTCGAGGGTCGCTGAGACCCCCGTCTCCGCAATCAGTAGGGAACGGCCGCTGATTCATCGCAGCGATGAATCGGTGGCCTCCCTTCCCTGATCCCAGCCATCTTTTTTCAGCGTTGTCAGCTGGCCTGGTCAGCTGAGCGGTTGTTTTGTTCTTCTTGGTTTTCTACCTCCCGAGTGGTTATGGCGAGTACATCCAGTCGTGAAGCCGCGCTTGAGCGTCGCAGGGCCCTCACCAATGGCGGCAAGAAGGCCGAAGGCCGCTTCAGTTCCGCACCCATCCGGGTGCGTTCGGCTGCCGATGCACGCCCTGCCCGCACCGAGGTCACCACTGCATCCGCATCCGCACCGGCCCCTACCCCCGTTCCGGCCTCTGCCCCTCCCCAACGGAGCGTGCGCTTCAGTGACAGCACCCCGCCCGTGAGCCGCCGATCCACCAGAGCCGTCAGCAATCCCAGCCGCGACCTCGTCCTGGCACGCCGCGAAGCCCTATCCCAGCGGGGAAAGCGTGCCAGCACCTCCAAGGACCGCACCCGTACCGACCTGGCGCGTGTCGCCCCCGCCCAAGCCGCCCCAGCAGCGACCACCAAGGCTCCCTGCAAATGCCAGGACGGCACCGCTTCCCGTACCTCCACATCAGAGTCCCCCGCCCTCTCCCTCAACAACGGGGGATCCCGCAACAGCCTGGGCGGGGGATCGGCCAACCGGGCCAATACCGAGCGCCGCACCAGTAGCAAGCGTGCCGGCTCCACCAATCCCAGCCGGGCCCTGGTGCTCGCCCGCAGAGAAGCCCTCTCGAAACGAGGGAAATCGGCGAACACCTCCACCAGCACCACGGCCGCGTCCGTGGCCCGCCAGGTGAACCCAGACCTCACCAGCCGCGAACTGGCCCAGAAGGTGCGTGAATTGAAATGCAAGGTGGGATCCGCAGGAACCCCTCGCCATGGCGGCTCCCGTCCCACCGGACCCAACCGCAACGGCGCCAAGCAGGCTGCTCTCGCCGACTCTGCCGCTGCGGATGCCCACTGGAAAGTGGGTCTCACCCAAACGAGTCGGGGACAGATCGTCACCGGCACCCAGGCCAACCGGTCCCTCAGCACCACGGGGAACGAAGCAGGCACCTGCCGGGTGGTGACCGGTACGGAATATCTCGGGTCGGAGGTGTTCAACACCTTCTGTCAGACCGGTCCCTTGGGCACCCAGCCCGCCAAGGTGGCTGTTACCGCCACCAGCCATGGAAACCGGGTCACCGGCAATCAGGTGGGTCGCTCCGAGAAGGTCACCGGCGATGAACCCGGCACCTGCAAGAACGTCACCGGAACGGAATACCTCTCGGCCAATCAGAGCCAGGCCTACTGCGGTGTGAACCCCTCCACCCCCCGCAAGGTGGGTCGCACCACCACCGTGGCCGGCCAGGCCGTCTCTGGTGTGATGGTGGGCCGCTCGGAAAAGGTCACCGGCAATGAGCCTGGCTCCGGGCGACAGCTCACCGGTGATCAATACGTCACGGAGCAGCATGAAGTGGTGGGTCGATCACCACAGAAAGTCGGTGCCTTCCAGACCCTGCGCGGAACCGGGATCACTGGCACCACCGTGGGCCGCAGCGGAAGGGTGACGGGCGATGAGCCCGGCTCCTGCCGCAGCATCACCGGAGATGAATACATCGGATCCGAGCAATACGAGAGTTTCTGTGGCGTACGCCCCGCCCCTGAAGCCGCCAAGGTGGGATTCAGCGTCACCCCCCGATCCCAGGTGGTGAGTGGCACCCGCACGGGTCGGTCGGAAAAGGTCACCGGCGATGAGCCGGGCACCTGCAAAATCGTCACCGGAACCCCCTATGCCGGTATGGAAGAGGCGGGAAATTGGTGCAGCACGGGGGACGTGCAGCGGATCCGTCAGCGCACCCCTGTCCGGATGGGCACGGTCATGAGTGGAATCCAGCCCGGCATCGGTGGAGTGATGACGGGAGCTGAGCGCGGAGCCTGCGAAGCCATCAGTGGAACCCCCTATGTGGGGCCGGACCAAATGGCCGCTGCCTGTGGAACAGCCGCCCCCGTCCCGGTGGATTTCCCCCAGCCCCTCACCACCGCCCCTTGGCAGGACTTCAGCGTTCAATCCCCCTCGCGCATCGCCCAGATCGAGCGGGAAACCACTGGTGCTGTGACGGGCAGCACCTATGAGCACGGTGGCCGCATCACGGGACCCTTCGACATGGCTGCGGGAAAAGTGACCGGTACGGAGCAGTTCCGTTTCGATCGACGCAGCAGAGATCAGGCTCGCGGCCCCCTGACCCCCGTGGCTCCTGCGGAAGCCACCAAATCCGAAAACGCCGCTGCCGAACGGCCGAAATCCCGGGTCACCGGTGAGGGTCTGACCGGTGGCCTCACCATCACCGGTGATGACTGGAACCGGGGCAAGCACGTCACCGGAACGGAAGGTCCCTCCGCCAGGCGGCGTAACCCCAGCCGACCCGGTCCAGGCTCCGCCATGCCCGCGTTCCAGGCCAAGCGCAATGAGGCCCTTCCTGAGCCCGTGAGCAGAATCACCGGTTCCAGCGGCAACACCATGTCCGGGTCCCTCATCACGGTGTCCGGCGGAGCTCGAGGCTGATTCCCATGCCACGACGACCGGCAACAGCGCCACGGTTGCAGGCTCCGACCTCACCCCGTCGACGCTGGGAGATCTCGCCGGAGGAGTTCAGGGAACGGCTGGCGGAAGTGCGCAGTGCACGGCCTGGGGGGTCCCAGCCATCCCGGAGGACCTCCCGATCTGGGGCAGCAGGGGCACTCCATCCCCTGACCAATGGGCGAGCCAACGCAGCTCTTCATGCCTATGACACCAGGGTCAAAGACGCCTTTGATCGCCTCGGCCCTGTTCTGAAAAGGATTTCCGCCCTCCAGCACGAAGAACGCTTCGAAGAGCGCGCCCAGGAACTGGCCCGGGCTGAACTGGGGTTTGCGCTCCCCCTCCCTTTGCTGGAAACGGCCTGGGTGACCCAGCTCGACATGCGCACCCTGTTCGCCTGGTGCCTGTTTGAAACCTACGAACAAACCAGTGCGGCTTTTTTCGAGGACGACCCCCTGGATGGCTGCCCAGGTGGTCCGGCGGCCAAGGCCTTTGATGCCTTTCTCCTGGAGTGTGGCTTCCACCTTCTCGACATCACCCCCTGCGCGGATGGTCGTCTGGCCCATGCCGTGGCCTCCGCTCTTCGCATCCCGTACAGCTCCGTTCGGCGCCGACCCCATGCTGGAGCCCTCTTCGACGTGGAGAACACTGTCAACCGTTGGGTGAAGACCGAACACCGCCGCTATCGGGAGGGGATTCCCAACCCCGCCCACGCCGACACCCGTTATCTGAAGGTGGTTCTTTATCACTTCAGCTCCCGGGATCCAGGCCATGAGGGCTGTGCAGCTCATGGCAGCAAAGATGAATTAGCAGCCAGCTGCGGTTGGCACCGTCTCGAAGACTTTCAAACCGCGATTGAAAACAGTTTTTGCTGCGGTGCTTCCGTCGATCTCCTCCTCATGGGCATCGACACAGATACCGATGCCGTCCGGGTGCACGTGCCTGGCCGCGATGGCCGTACCCATCTGGACACCTGGCTGGATGCCAGCGCGGTCTACGACGCCACGCGACACCTCTCTGCCGGGGAGGCAGAGCAGCGGATTCACACGCTTGTGGAGCAGGCGGCAGCCGCCCCCCCCGATGAGGGAATGGTGCGCTTCATCTCCCGGCTCCTCGTGAACAACATCTCCCAGATCGACTACGTTCGCCAATTTCACGGTGGCCACTATGCCGATGCGGGACATGCAGAACGGTTCATCGGGGTGGGCATCGGCTTCAAGGAAATCCATCTGCGCAACCTCACCTACTTTGCCTATATGGACACCGTGGAAGAAGGTGCGGCAGATCTTGATGTCGGGGTGAAAATCTTCAAGGGGTTGAATGTGTCGAGGGGCCTGCCGATTCCTGTGGTTGTTCGCTTCGACTACCATGGCAAAGTGCCTGGAGCAAAGGAAAGGGCCGTCCTCCATGCCCAGCGCGTTCAGGCGGCCATCGAAAATCGCTACGCCGATCTGTATCAACAGGGACTGATCCATGTGCTGCTGACTGTGCGGGACCAGGACCGCCACATCCCCGCCGAGGCTGTGGGCTCAACGATCAACTTTGCAACCGCAGGAGCCCATTGACATGATCATCTGCAAAGTTGTGAAACCCCTGGTTTCCACCAACCGCATCCCCGACTTTGAGCACAAACACCTCCAGGTGGTGCTCGACGGCAGCACCCAGAAAGTGGCTGTCGATGCTGTGGGATGCATCCCCGGGGACTGGGTGATCTGCGTGGGAAGCTCCGCGGCCCGGGAAGCGGCAGGGAGCAAGTCCTATCCAAGCGATCTCACGATTGTGGGCATCATTGACCACTGGGATCCGGATGCCGGTAAGGCGGCTCCCACAGCAGCAAAACCCACCGTCGGTGGCGATAGCCCCACCCCAGGGGCCCAGGTGAAGAGCTGATGGAAATCATGCAGGTGGCCGGTTCCCTTGTCTGCACTCAGCGGGTGGATGGGCTGGGCCACATGAATCTGCGGATCCTGCGCACGAGCAAGGGAAAGCTCAGCGTGGCCGTCGACCCGGTTGGCGCCTCCGTGGGCAACTGGGTGTTCACCGCCAGTGGCAGTGCGGCCCGCTTTGCCTGCGGCAATCCCGAGATCTACACCGACCTGACGATCGGCGGCATCATCGATTTCTGGGAACCCGACGGCTGAGGCTCTCCCCGGCGAACTCCCCCGCCTCTCGATTCACATCCCCTCCTCCCATTTGCGCCATGGCCACCTCCTCATCCCGTTCCACCCGCTCCACTCGCAAGGGAACAGGATCTCAGGCTGCCTCTCGGAGCACCAGCGCCTCCCGAAAACCACCGGCCGTAGCCAGTGTTCCTCCACCCGCCCCGAAGGAGGAGCCCTCCTTGGGCCTGCTTCCCCCGGCTGTCGCCAGCGCCAGCCCGTCGATCTTGAACCCGGCCGTTGAGGCCATCACCCTGGAGGCTGAGGTTGTGAGCGCTACCCCCCAATCGAAAACCAGCAGCACCCGCAGGGCCAGCACAGCCCCTGCCTCCGGAGGAGGGTCAGCACCGAGCAGTGCACCCAGCCAGCCAGCCCCCGCCGCCCCAGGTTCCAGCGGCGCTCTGAGCAAGGGCAGCGGTGGCCCCTCCATGCCCACCCCACCCAGCAGCAAGGGCAGCACCTTCGTGCCGTTCACCGGACGAGGAATTGCCCTCGGCCTGATCGAAACACGCGGCCTGGTCCCGGCGATTGAGGCGGCCGACGCCATGACCAAGTCTGCCGAGGTCACCCTGGTCGCCCGGGAGTTTGTCGGTGGCGGCTACGTCACGGTGATGGTGCGTGGGGAGACAGGAGCCGTGAATGCGGCCGTCCGGGCCGGCGCCGATGCCTGTGAACGGGTGGGGGATGGCCTGGTGGCCGCCCACATCATTGCCCGTCCGCATGCTGAGGTGGAGCCCGCCCTGATCGCCAACGATGGCCCCAGGCGCCTCTGATGCCAGCTCCACCCGTTCACACCCGTGTGCTGGCCGATCTGGGCAGGGCCCTCAGCCTGGAACTCTCCGCCGTGCAGCACTACCTCACCCTGGCGGTCCTGCTGGACAGCTGGGGCGACGCCACCGCAGCGGATCGCTTTCGCCGGGAAACCGTCGAAGAGATGCAGCACGCCGAACGCCTGGTCAAACGCATGGTGAGCCTGGGCGTCGCCCCTGGAGCCTCCGCTTTACAACCTGCCCGCCATGCCAGCGATCTGGCGGGTCTGCTGAGGCACAGCCTGGCTCTCGAGGGGGAGCTCATCGCCCACTACGGGGAAGCGGTCGCCCTCTGCCAACGGGTGGGAGACAGCGAGAATCAGGCATTCTTCCAGGAACTCTGGCTGGAAGAACGGCAGCATGGCGTCGGGCTCGACAGCTGGCTGTCCAGCCTCGAATCCCCAGCTGAGCAACCCTTGCCGGGAGTAGCCGTTTGATTCCCCTGATGGCGTGCCCATGACGAGCTTGCCTGCGGTGTCAGCACTCCCGCTTCCGATCCAGCTGGTCTGGCTGATTCCCCTTTATGGGTTCAGCGGCATGCTCCTCTCCCTTCCCTGGGCTGCCGGTTGGATCAAACGCAATGGTCCCCGTCCGGCGGCCTATCTGAATTTGTTGGTCACCCTGTTGGCGGTGCTGCACGGCAGCCTGATCCTCCGCGACGTCCTCACCCTGGGGCCCCAGCAGATCGATTGGGGCTGGCTTCATGTGGCGGATCTGGATCTGCGGATCGGTTTTGACCTCTCCCTCACCAATCTGGCTGCCCTGGAATTCGTCACCTTCATGAGCCTGGTGGGCCAGGTGTTCGCCCTGGGCTATCTCGACAAGGAATGGTCGCTGGCCCGCTTTTATGCCCTGGTGGGCTTTTTCGAGGGAGCCATGGCCGGAGTGGTGCTGAGCAGCAACCTCTTCATCTCCTATTTCCTGCTGGAGATGCTCACCCTCTCCACCTATCTGCTGGTGGGCTTCTGGTACGCCCAACCCCTGGTGGTCACGGCAGCCCGGGATGCCTTCCTCACCAAGCGGGTGGGCGATGTGTTGCTTCTCATGGGAGTGGTGGCCCTGGCCGCCTGGGCCCCTTCTCTCTCCTTTGATGCCCTGGAGGCCTGGTCCACAACCGCCCTCCAGGACGGATCCATCTCGCCTCTGGCGGGCACCCTGATTGGGTTGGGTCTGATCGCCGGGCCGATGGGCAAATGTGCCCAGTTCCCCATGCATCTCTGGCTGGATGAGGCCATGGAGGGGCCCAATCCCGCCTCCATCCTGCGGAATTCGGCGGTCGTCACCTGTGGTGCCCTGGTGCTCGTGAAGGTGATGCCCCTGCTGCGCCTCTCTCCTCTGGCCGTCACGGTGCTCCTGGTGGTGGGAACCATCAGCGCTCTCGCCGGGGCCCTTGTGGCCATCGCCCAGGTGGATCTCAAGCGCGCCTTCTCCTACGGAACCACCTCCTATCTGGGATTGGTGTTCATCGCCATCGCCCTGCAGCAGCCGGCCATTGCCCTGCTGTTGCTGCTGGCCCATGGGATGGCCAAAGCCCTTCTGTTCATGAGTGTGGGCTGTGTGATCGCCACCACCAATTGCCAGGACATCACCGAACTGGGCGGTCTGGGGCAACGCATGCCCGCCACCACAAGCGCCTATCTCATGGGCGGGGCGGCACTGACAGGCCTCCTTCCCCTGGCTGGGTTCTGGTGCCTCTCCAGGCTCGTGGAGGTGCTGCTTCCCACCACTCCTTTTTTTGCCGGGGTTGTCCTGCTCACCAACACCCTCACCGTGTTCAACCTGGTGCGGGTCTACCGGCAGGTGTTTCTCGACACCCCCCACGCGAAAACGAAACGCACCCCGGAGGTGCTCTGGCTCATGGCTCTGCCCATGGTGAGCCTGGGGGTTCTGGTGGCCCTGTTGCCCGCTGTCATGCTGCGCATGGAGCCCTATCTGGGCCTGGGCCCCGTGTCCACCACGGCGGGCCTGCTGGTTCTGGCCAGCGGGGTGCTGGGGCTGGTGGCGGAGCTGGCCTTGCCCGTGTCCCGATTCTCCTCGCGCTCGGTGATCCGGCCTTTGCGAGCCATCCAGGATCTCCTGGCTGCTGATTTCTACACCGATCGCCTCTACCGCTCCACCATCGTGGCCTTTGTGGCGGGCCTCGCGAGCCTCACCAGTCGCTTCGACCGGCAGGTGATCAACCGGCTGGCCGAGCGGGTGGGACTGGCCTCCATGGCCACAGCCGAAGGGCTGAAACTGGGGGTGAGCGGTCAGCTGCAGAGCTACGTGTTCACGGTGATCACGGCCATCGTGATCCTGTTTGTCGGTTTGATTTCCCTGCAGGTGCTGCGATGACGGGCATGTTGAGCCTGCTGTTGTTGATTCCCTTCCTGGGCTGCCTGTTGTTGGCCCTCTGGCCTGGCCATCCGGCCCCTGGCCAGATGCGCAAGGTGGCCCTGGGGGTTCTGTGTGTGCAGGTGGCCTGGAGCCTGGTGGTGCTCCTGGCGTTCAATCCCCAAGAGGGGGGGATGCAGTTGCAGGAGTCTGTCCCCTGGATCAAGGGGATCGGGCTCACCTACAGCCTGGGCGTTGATGGGCTCTCCCTTCCTCTGGTGTTGATCAATGGGGCCCTGACCCTGGTGGCCGTGATCTGCACCCGCGACATCAGCCAGCGCCCCCGGGTGTACTTCACCTTGCTGTTGCTGATCAGCGGGGCGGTGAATGGGGCCTTTCTGGCCCAGAACCTGTTGTTGTTCATTCTCTTCTACGAACTCGAACTCATCCCCCTCTGGCTGCTCATTTCCGTCTGGGGCGGGGCGGGCAAGGCCTATGCCGCCACAAAGTTCCTGATCTTCACGGCCATCTCAGGCTTTCTGATCCTGGCCACGTTCCTCGCCCTGGCCGTCCTGCGGGGGGCCGCCGATTTCAGTTTCCTGCCCGTGGACAGCACCCAGCTGGGGATGACGAGTCAGCTGGTGCTGCTGGCCATGCTGTTGGTGGGTTTCGGCATCAAGATTCCCCTGGTGCCGTTCCATTCCTGGCTGCCGGATGCCCACACGCAGGCTTCCACCCCGGTTTCCGTGCTTCTGGCTGGAGTGCTCCTGAAACTGGGCACCTACGGCATGCTGCGCTTTGGGCTGGGCCTCTTTCCCGAGGCCTGGGCCGTGATGGCTCCCTGGCTGGCCATCTGGGCGGCGATCTCGGTGCTGTATGGCTCCTTGGCGGCCATCGCCCAACGGGACATGAAACGGATGGTGGCCTACAGCTCGGTGGGGCACATGGGCTCCATCCTGTTGGCGGCCGCCGCCGCCACTCCGGTGAGTCTGCTGGGGGCGGAGTTTCAGATGGTGAGCCATGGTCTGATCTCAGCCCTGTTGTTTCTGCTGGTGGGGATCGTGTATCGAAAAACCGGAACCCGCGATCTGGAAGTGCTGAGGGGCCTGTTGAATCCTGAGCGGGGTCTGCCATTCACAGGCACCCTGATGATCCTGGGGGTGATGGCCAGTGCGGGCATGCCCGGAATGTCCGGTTTCATCTCCGAGTTCCTGGTGTTCCGTGGGGCCATTGGCACGTTTCCGGCCGCCACCCTCCTGTGCATGGTGGGATCCGGCCTGACGGCCGTCTACTTCCTGCTGCTGGTGAATCGGGTGTTTTTTGGGCGATTGGCCATCACTCCGGTGGAAGATCCGGCACGGCATAGCCGGCTCGACATCCAGCTGGCTCCCGTGGCCCCTCGCGAAACCATTCCCGCCACAGCGCTCGGCTTTGCCGTGGTGTTGTTGGGGTTGGTGCCAGCCCTGCTCGGCACCCTGTCAGAAACCACCACCACGGCCATGGCCCGGATTCCCTCGCTCCTGCAGGCCATCGCGGGCCAGGGGGTGGGCTGATGCCAGTCATTCCAGAGCTGCTCACACGAAGCGGTGGTCAGCCCACGGCCCAGGAACTGGAGCAGCGGCTGCTGGCGGGGGAGGCCCTGCTGGCTGAGTCCCCCGACCACACGATGCAGGTGGTGGATGTGCTGGAAAGCTACGGCATCGTGCTGGATGCCTACAGCCGCAACCTGATCTACCAGGCGGAAGAGCAGTTTCTCAACCCGTTCCCGATCTTCAAGTATCTCGATGGCGATCTCAGCCCGGGCAAGATCTGGCGCCATCTCAACCACGATCGGATCAATTTCGAATACGCCGAATACTGCATGCGCGCCATGCTCTGGCATGGCACGGGAGGGTTGGATGCCTATCTCGACAGTGAGGCCTTCCAGGCCAGCTGCCGAGAGATCATCCGCCGCAAGGCGGGGCGGGATCCCCTGCTCGCCCTCCTGAATCCCCTGTTCCCCCAGTTCCTGCCGGAACTGATCCGCACAGCCGCCACCACCCATGCCCTGGGGCAGTTCTGGCGAGTGATGAGCGACCTCTTTCTCGATCTGGCAAAAGCCGAGCATGAGGGGACGGTGGTTTCCGTCGACGATGTTGTGGAGTTCATCAAGGATGGCTTGGTGGCCGCAGCGGCCAACCCCATCACCTACCGGGTCCGACTCGGCGACCAGGACTTCTGGGTGCTGCCGCCTGAAGCGGGCCTCACCTTCCTGGTGGACGTGGCTGTGCCCTACGTCGAGGCCGTGTTCCTGCGGGGCACCCCGTTTCTGGGAACGGTGTCGTTCAATGCCCAGGCCCGGCAGATCTCCCCGGATCAGAGCTCCTTTGCCTATGGAGCCCTCTTTGCCGACCCCCTTCCCACCATGGGGGCGGGGATTCCCCCCAGTCTGCTGATGCAGGACATGTACCGTCACCTACCGGAGCGGCTGCACAGCTGGTATCAGACCCGAGGTCGGGGGGAAGGGGATGTGCGCGTGAAGATCTGCATGAGTTTCCAGAAGGCCATGTTCTGCGTCACCAACGCAGCCATCCGCGGCACGTTTCCCCATCCCCTCAGCAGCACCGATCCCCAGGAGCAGGGGGCCAACCAGGCCTACGCAGGGGCCTGGGCCGGACGGCTGTCGCAAGCGCGGACAGATTGCCTGGATGAGGGGCAGGCGTAATCTGTTGTGATGGAACAACCCTGGACCCACCGAGCGCGTCCTGAGCGGCTGGAGCGGCGCATCGAATTTTCCGATTACGAAAGCACGCGGATTTTCCTGGAGCGGCTGAACAGCCTCTCGGAACAGAACGGCTGCTTCCCAGACATCAGCTTTGGTCGCACCTACGTCAATCTGACCGTGCGGGCGGAAGGGGAGGGGGCAGAGATCGGTCCCTCAGAAACGTCCTTTGCCGCCGCGATTGATGACCTTCTCTGAAGCCCCTGGGGCCCCCTCTGACGCGTTGGAGACAGAGGAACCCAGCATCGATCTGCAGAGCACCTACGACACGGCAGGAATCCAGGAACTGTTGGACCAACTGGATCGGGAGTTGATCGGTCTGCAGCCCGTGAAGGCACGGATTCGTGAAATTGCCGCTCTGCTTGTGGTGAACAGAGCCCGGGAGCAGATGGAACTGGTCACCACGCCACCCAGCCTGCACATGTCGTTCACAGGTCACCCAGGCACGGGGAAAACAACAGTGGCAGAGAGAATGTCCAAGATTCTCCATCGCCTTGGCTATGTCAAAAAGGGGCATGTAGTCACCGCAACCCGAGACGATCTGGTGGGTCAGTACATCGGGCACACGGCGCCAAAAACCAAGGAGATGCTCAAGAGAGCCATGGGCGGGGTGCTGTTTATTGATGAAGCCTATTATCTCTACAGGCCCGATAATGAACGAGACTACGGAGCGGAAGCCATCGAGATCCTGCTGCAAGTGATGGAGAACAACCGCAATGATCTGGTGGTCATTCTTGCAGGCTACAAAGAACGGATGGATGTGTTTTATCAGTCCAACCCTGGCCTTTCATCACGTGTGGCCAATCACATCGACTTCCCCGATTACACAGAAGCTGAACTGCTGGCCATTGCCAAATTAATCCTCGCCAAGGAAAACTACCGCTTCAGCGCAGAGGCATTGGATGCGTTCTCCAGTTACATCAGACGCAGAAAACAGCTTCCTTATTTTGCGAATGCCCGCTCCATTCGCAACGCCATTGATCGGGCCCGTATGCGTCAGGCCAATCGACTCTTCACAACCATGAGCACCACCCTCAAGAAGGTGGATCTGATGACCATTGAAGCTGCCGACATCACGGCCAGCCGGGTGTTTGCAGGGGAGGTGGAGGGCCTGGATCGGAGCGAACCGATCATCCAGAGCTGATGCGGCCGTAACGGGTGAGAGCGGTGTCGAAAACACGGCAGATGTCGCCCGCAACCCGATGGGCGCTGTACGCCTCAATCGCCTCTCCATGGAGGCGATAGGCCTCCTTCAGGCTGGCCAACTGCAAGGGAAGGCGAATCAGGGCTTCCTTGATCGCCTGGGGATCGCTGCAATCCACATACACGCCGATGCCCAGGGCCTCCACCACAGCCTTGAGTGGGTTTTGGACAGGGCCGAGCACCAGAACGGGCTTGTGGTGCCCAAGATATTCAAAGAACTTGGAGGGAACATTATCGAGATGGCGCGGGCCGATGACCACCAGCTGCAGATCGGCATCTTCCGCCAACCCATGGGATTGGGCGTAGGACACCATGGGGTGAATCGTCACGCTCCTGGCGAGCTGGGGATCCCCCTGAAGCCGTAGACGTGCGGCGGGATAGACATAGCCATAGATGTCGAGTTTCAAGTCGAGGGAGGTGGTGGATTGTTCGCTCACCTGGCTCAGGGCATCCAGAAACGGCTCAATCGGACGCCATTCCGGCAGCATGCCTAGATACAACATGCGCAGGCTGGGTGGTGTCGCCTTCGCCCGATGCTGGGGCGAAAGCTCGCTGCGATTGGGGATGTAAAGCTCTGCCATCTCCGGATAGCTGTCGGTGAGGTGTACGGCTTTTTCAGGAGCCACCAAACCGGCCTGGACATAACGCTCCAGGGTGAGGGGAGACATGAAGAGTACGCCACAGCTCTGCTCGAAGAGGCGTTTCTGCAATTCGGGTTGGCTTGGGTAAAACCCCGCTGCATCCCGGGCACCATGGGGATCATCAATGAGAGCAAAAAAGGGTTTGTGCAGGGCCTGGGTGATCTCACCCACCAGCGTTAACACCTGAAAATCCGGGCTTTTCCCCGCGATCAGGTCAAATCCCCACCGCTGTTCCGCCTCTCGGATGGTGGCGTCCAGACCGCGCAGAAGAAAGGCTTTGCCATCATGCCTCGCGAGGGTTTCCAGCCCCCGGGCCAAGAGCTGGAGGAGGCCAAAGAACACATAGGGAATGGAACGTTTGGCGCAGCGATTTTTGCGGATGGAGAACCGCGTGGAGGCTGAAACAGCTGTCGTGTAGTGCAACCGCTCGGGCGGATAGGACAGCTGCTCCGTCAACACGGAAACGAGATCAGGTGAAGGGCCAGCAAAATGAAACTCCCAATCCGAATCCTCAAGAAATGGCAGGAGTTTGTTATAAATCAGTGCCTGCACACCGCTGCAGCCTGGGGGTTGGATCATCACCAGCAACGCGCGCTTCACCATCAGCGGCGCTTTCTGGAGTCGATCTGTAGCAGATCCCTCACCTGTTGAATGCGCCGGGCCAAAGCTGGGTCGTTGTTGATCTTTTTCTCAATCTGCTCAACCGCATACATGACTGTGGAGTGATCCTTCCCGCCAAACATCTCGCCGATTCGAGGAAGGGACAGGCTGGTGCTCTGACGCATCAGGAACATCCCCACTTGCCGGGCCTGGCTCACCGCCCGTTTGCGGCTCGGACTACGCATCTCCTCAATCGCCACTTCAAAGACCTCCGCCACCTTGTCCAACACCTGCTGGGGGGTGACTTCCACACTGGATCCACCCGGATCCAGCATGGGGGCCACCGATTCCACGGTCATGGGCAAACCCGTGATCGAAACGAACGCCACTGCCCGGGTTAAAGCACCTTCCAGTTCACGGATATTGGAGGTGAACCGGCCGGCGATGTAGTGGATCAATTCCCGAGGCAGAGACATCTGCTCCTGCTCGGCCTTTTTATGGAGAATCGCCATCCGCGTCTCCAGGTCGGGGGATTGAATATCGGCAATCAGTCCCATGGAGAATCGGGAGATCAATCGCTCTTGCAAACGGGGGATCTGACTCGGTGGGCGATCGGAGGCGATCACAATCTGACGCCCGGCCTCATGCAGGGCATTGAAG
This sequence comes from Cyanobacteriota bacterium, assembly GCA_035285785.1. Taxonomy (GTDB): domain Bacteria; phylum Cyanobacteriota; class Cyanobacteriia; order PCC-6307; family Cyanobiaceae; genus Cyanobium. The sequence continues at coordinate 14,406 of JAYKJF010000116.1, read as the reverse complement.
GTGTGGAAAAACTCTTCCTGGGTGTATTCCTTGCCCTCAATGAACTGAATATCATCCACCAGGATGAGATCCGCAGCCCTGTAGCGATTGCGAAACACCTGCATGCCGTCCTTTCGAATCGCCTGAATCAGATCATTGGTGAAGGTTTCCGTGGAGACATAGAACACCTTGGCCTCAGGATTGATCTCCAGGCGGTAGTGGCCGATGGCCTGCATGAGATGGGTTTTGCCCAGACCCACCCCGCCGCACAGAAAAAGGGGGTTGAACTCCCGACCAGGCGCTTCCGCCACCGCCAGGGCCGCTGCATGGGCCATCCGGCTGTTGGGGCCCACCACAAAGCGGTTGAACACGTAGCGGGGATTGAGGCCCGCTTCCCCCCCCAACAGCTCCCCCCGGGGCGGATCCGAAGCAGCGCTGCGGGGAACCACCTTGAGGTCAGGCACCACGGCAAGCCTGCTCGCTCTGGGGGCCCCATCGGGTCCGTTATGGCCATTCCCCCCATCGCCGCCCCCCATCCCAGGCGCCCCCGGCAGGGGGGTGGGGGCCGGGGCGTCGTCGGGCGACACCTCCACGGTCACCCGGACCGGACGTTGGGTGAGATCGCAGGCCAGCTGCTGGATCTGGGACAGGTAGTGCTTGCGGAGCCAGGTGCAGGCAAAGGTATTGGGGGCTTCCAGCGTCAGGCAATCCGCACGGAAGTCGCGGCAGCGGGCGGGCCGGATCCAAGTTTCGAATGTGGGCTTGCTGAGGGTGGCCTTGAGGGCGTCCTGCACCTGGGACCAGAGGTCATCGCCGTGCTGCACCGCCCTCCCGTCTCATCGAACTGGGGAATATAAGCAGGGCCAAGGGGGAATCCCTGCTCATTCCTGCCTTTTAATGCTGGATGCCCACTTTCCTGCCATGGTTGCCCGCCCCCTTTCCCTGATGCTGCCCGCAGCCACCCTGCTGGCCCTGCTTGGCGGCTGCAGCGGCGCCTGGCCCCCAAGGGGGGCTGAGCGGCAGAAGCAACCGATCAGCGACGCACCCCCTGCCCCCTCCCTGCAGCCCACCAGCAATGTGATTGTGGCCGCGGTGGAGAAGGTGGGGCCTGCAGTGGTGCGCATCGACACGGTGAAACGCACCCTCAACCCCTTGGGGGGCCTCTTCGGGCAGGGTCCCTCCATCCAGCAGCAACAGGGCCAGGGATCGGGCTTCATCACCCGTTCCGATGGGATCGTGCTCACCAATGCCCACGTGGTGGATGGGGCCACCCAGGTGGGGGTCACCCTGCCGGATGGGCGCAGCTTCTCCGGCAAGGTGCTGGGGGCCGATCCCCTCACGGACGTGGCGGTGGTGAAGGTGGTGGCCACGGGGCTGCCCGTGGCACCCCTTGGCGATTCCAACAAGGTGAGGCCCGGCGAGTGGGCGATCGCCATCGGCAATCCCCTGGGGCTGGACAACACCGTCACCGCGGGAATCATCAGCGCCATTCAGCGCACCAATGCCGTGGGTGAGGGCCAGAGGGTGCCCTACCTCCAGACCGACGCAGCCGTGAATCCCGGCAACAGCGGCGGGCCCTTGATCAATGAACGGGGCCTGGTGATCGGGATCAACACCGCCATCCGTCAGGCCCCCGGGGCGGGCCTGAGCTTTGCCATCCCGATCAACACCGCCAGCAAGATCGCCTCCCAGATCATGGATCGGGGCTTCGCGAGCCACCCCTACATCGGGGTGAGGCTCGAGGCCCTCTCCCCCCAACTGGCGCGGGAGATCAACAGCAGCACAGACCAGTGCAAGCTGCCGGAGGTGAACGGGGTGGTGGTGGTGGATGTGATGAAAGGCAGTCCGGCGGACCAGGCGGGGCTCAAGCCCTGCGACCTGATCGAACAGGTGGGGGACAGGCCCGTGAAGAATCCCTCGGAGGTGCAGTTGGCGGTGGACCAGGCCCAGATCGGTGAACCCCTGGCCCTGCGGATCCGCCGCGGGGAGGGAAGCCTGGCCCTCACGGTGAAGCCCGGCAACCTGCCCCGCCAGGAGTGAGGTTGCCCCCCGGGCCGTCCTGCAGGGGCGCAGTGATGCACCAGAGGGTGGTGCTGCTTGGGCGCTGGCCCGCTCCCTCCCGCTGCAAGCGCCGGTTGGCCGCCTCCGTGGGCCACTGGCGGGCAGCAGCCGTGCAGCGCAGACTCCTGTGGCATGGCCTCTGGGCGGCCCGTCAGGCCTCCAGGGAGGCATGGCTGGAGGGGGCGCCCCTGGAGGTGGTGTTCGCCCTCACCGGGCTGCCCCCCAGGGCGATCCGGCGCTGGGGGAGCGCCCTTCCCGTCGATCGGATCGTCGACCAGGGAAGGGGCAGCCTGGGGGTGCGCCTGCAGCGGCAGGTGCGCCGTGCTGCCAGGGAAGGCATCGATCAGCTGGTGCTGGTGGGTACAGACCTTCCCCACCTCAGCAGTGCGGATCTCCTGGCGGCCTTTGCGGCGCTCCGTCATGCGGCCCTCGTGCTGGGTCCGGCCAGCGACGGGGGCTACTGGCTGATGGGCCTCTCGCCCCACCGGGTGGCGCCACGCTTGTTCGCGGGAGCCCATGGCCCCATTCCCTGGGGCACCGATCAGGTGTTGTCCCGCACGCTGGACGCTGCAGCCGCTGAGGGGTTGGAGCCGGTTCTGCTGCCGGAGCGGAGCGATCTCGATCGGCTGGGAGATCTGCTGGCCTGGCAATGAGTGCTCCTCTGGCGGTGGTGATTCCCGCGCGGAATGAAGCCCGCCGACTGCCGTTGCTGCTGGCCGATCTGGCCAGCGCCCCCGCTTGTGTGGGGGAGATCTGCCTTGTGGACGGGGGCAGTTCCGATGGCACCGCACGAGTCGGGCGGCTGGCAGGAGCCAGGGTGCTGCAGGCCCCCCCCAACCGTGGCGCCCAGTTGGCCCGGGGGGTGGCGGCCACGGCGGCCCCCTGGCTCCTGTTGCTCCATGCCGATGGGCGCCTCCCCCAGGGGTGGGAGCGAACCCTGACCCAAGCCATGGCGCAGGGTCCCGGATGCTGCTGGGCCTTCCACCTGGGGATTCAGGGGCGTGGCCTGGGACTGCGGCTGGTGGAGCGGCTGGTGGATCTGCGCACCTCCCTGCTTCAACGGCCTTACGGCGACCAGGGGCTCCTGGTGCATCGCCAGACCCTGGCTGCGGTGGGGGGGGTGGCCCCCATTCCCCTGATGGAAGATCTGGAGCTGATTCTGCGGTTATCCGCCGTGGGCCCCATCCGGATGCTGGCGGGCCGTTTTCAGGTGGACGGCCGGCGCTGGCACCAGCTGGGGGTGCTGCGCACCGCCTGGGCCAACGCCCAGCTCAGGCGGGCCTGGCGACGGGGCGAGGACCCCATGCGGCTGGCGGAGCGCTACGGGGCATACCAGAAGGCGCATCGGCGCTGCTGGGGCTCCAGCTCCCAGCCCTGATGGCTGTAGAACTCCACCACATCGGGATCGGCATAGAGGGTCACCCGCTCCACCCCCATCCCCTGGAGATGGCTGATCACGTAGTCCATCAGTTGGCGGCCGAGGCCCACCCCCTGGTAGAGGGGATGGACGGCCACATCCCAAACGGTGGCCTCCACCACGCCGTCGCCGGTGCAGCGGGCAAAGCCCACCAAACGGGGGAGCCGCTCATCGTGCCGCCAGAGGCCCACCCGCAGCAGGCTGTGTTGAAGGGCCTTGCGCACCCGCCGCAGGGGGCGGCGGTTCCATCCCACCGCATCGCAGAGGGCTTCCAGTTCGATGAGGTCGATCGGGCGCTCCAGGCTGAGCACGGCATCCAGGCGGGCCGTTTCCGGCAGCGCGCAGAGGCGATAGCCCGATCCGTAAAGGCCCGTGAACAGCAACTCGCGATTGGACGGATCCTCAGGCACGGGCGATCGGGGGATGCGCAAAGCAATCTGACGATCTTCGCGGATCGCTGTTCCCATGCGCGATGGTTGGACGCCCCATCCCGATCCGTGTGAGCGGCACCCCAGCCATCCCTCCCACCCTGGTGGCGCTGCATGGCTGGATGCTTTCCGGCCGGCTCTGGCAGCACCTGGCGGAGGAACTCCAGCCGCACTGGCGGCTCCTGGCGCCCGATCTGCCCGGGTTCGGCGCGGAGACCAGGCCCAGGGGATTGCAACCCTCCCTGGCCAGCTACGGGCGTTGGGTGGCCGACTGGGTGAAGCGGGAACTCGGCGGGCGCCCTGTTGTGCTGGTGGGCCACTCCCTGGGGGGCAGTGTGGCGCTCCATGCGGCTGAACCCCTGGGGGCTCAGCTCACGGGGTTGGTGCAGATCGGTGCCGGGGGCGGGGTGTTTCAGCCCCGCCCCTTTCGCCAGTTGCGCCGCGGCGGCTCGCTCCTGTTACGCCTTCGCCCCCAGGGACTGGCCCAGTGGCCCCTGCTGGATCGCTTCCGCTCCCCCCTGGTGGCGGAGCATCGGGCCGCCAGGGGCCTCTTGGCCTGCAGCACCAACCGGGGAGCGGTGAGGCAGCTGCCCCGCCTGGCCCACGGGCTCACCGTGCCGAGCCTGTGGATCGCCGGCAGCCAGGACCAGGTGATGCAGCCGCGCTATGTGCGCCACCTGGCGGGGTATGCCAGAGATCACCATCTGGAGATCCTGAACGGGGCTGGCCATCTGCCCATGTGCGAGCAGCCCGGGGAACTGGCCGGGCTGATCCGGGCGTGGCTTGAGGACAGGGAGCCCGCAGGCGTTTCGAGGCCTCAGAACGTAGCCAACCCCTTCTCCTGAAGCTCGGCCAGCTGGGCATAGAGGCCCCCCGCCGCCCGCAGTTCGCGGTGGGTGCCGCTTTCGATCAACCGCCCCTTGCGCAGCACCAGGATGCGGTCGGATGCTTCCACCGTGGCCAGGCGATGGGCGATCACGATGGCGGTGCGATCCTTCAGCAGGCGTTCCAGGTCGCGCTGAAGAGTGGCTTCCGTGGAGGGATCCAGGAACGCCGTGGCCTCATCCATCACCAGCACGGAGGGGTCCCGGGCCGCCACCCGGGCCACCGCCAGCAGTTGGCGTTCGCCGGAGGAAAGATTGGAGCCTCGCTCCCGCAGGGAGGTGGCCAGCCCCTCCGGCAGGCGCTGCAGCAGGGATCCCAGGCCGAGATCAAGGCAGAGCTGCTCCACCTCCCGATCGGTGAGCGGGCAGTCCAGGCGCACATTGCTGGCCACACTGCCGCTGAAGAGGAAAGTGTCCTGGAGCACCACGCCGAGGCGTTGGCGCAGCACGGCCAGGGGCAGCTCCCGGATATCAATGCCATCCAGAAGGATGTGCCCGGCCTGGGGGTCGTAGAGGCGGCAGAGGAGCCGAATGATGGTGGTCTTACCCGACCCCGTCGGGCCCACGATGGCCACATGCTCACCGGGGGCGATGCGGAAGCTGAGGTTGTGGAGGATGGGATCGTCGGGCCGGTAGGCAAAGCTCACCCCTTCGAACACCACCTCCCCCGGGCTGTAGCGCTGGCTCGCGCTGCGCCGCACCACGGCGCTCCGTTCCCCTTCACTGATCTCGGTGATCTCGATGGGCCGGCTCAGCAACTCATCGATCCGTTCCACGGCCGTCAGCCCCCCCTGGATCTGGGTGAACCGTTCCGCCAGCTGGCGCAGGGGGTCGAAGAGGCGCAGGGAAAAGAGAATGAAGCTCGTCAGGGTGCCAAGGCCCATGGCCCCCCCCGTCACCAGGCCACCGCCCACGGCCAACACCAGGGCGATGGCCGCCTGGCTCACCCACTCGATCATCGCCGAGATGGCGCTGTCGTAGAAGATCACCCCGTCCACAGCGCGGCGATAGGCCTGGTTGGTGGTGCGAAAGCGGCGGCTGTTCACGTCTTCGCGGCGGAACATCTGCACCACGTCCAACCCCTGCAGATTTTCCTGAAGATCGGAATTGAGCTGACCCAGCTCCTCCCTCACCCGGTAGTTGGCACGCCGGTAACGGCGCTGCAACCAGAGCATGCCGAGGGTGACGGGAATCTGTAGGGCGATGAGCATCAGGCCTAGGCGCCACTCGATCATCAGCATGGTGATGCTGATCACCACCAGGCTCACCAGGTCGCCCAAAAGGCCCACGGCGCCGCTGCCGAACACCTCAGCCAGGGCCTCCACATCGCTGGTGAGGCGGGTAACGAGCTTGCCGGTGGGGGTGTTGTCGTGAAAGCGGAGCGACAGAGCCATCACATGGCGGAAGAGGGCCTCCCGGATGCGGGCCGTGAGCCGCTGACCCACCACCTGAACGTTGTAGCTCTGGGTGCCTTGCAGGCTGAGGCGCACCAGGACGGCCAGAAGCAGCAGCCCCACCAGCACCCGCAGCGCCTGGGGCACCGCCAGGCCCTTCAGCCAGGGCAGCACGGGCTCAGCCCGCAGCACGGCGATGGCCTGGCCCACCAGGAGGGGCTGGAGCGCTCCTGCCAGGGCCAGGGGAATGAGGAGCAGCAGGGCGAGCAGCAGCCGGCGCCGGTCCTGGGCGAGATAGGGCAGCAGTCGCCGCAGACGATGGAGGTCGAGGGAGGCCATCAGGTGACGTCCACCGCTGCCCCGCTTCCAGGCCCCTGAACCAGGGCGGGGCTCTGGGCCAGGGCGGCCATGCGGGCCACGACAGCCTTGAGGGGGCCGTCGTCCAGGCGCAGAGCCAGGGGGTGGCCGATCAGCCGGGCGGAGCTCTCGAAGAGCGTTTCGATGGACACCAGGCCGTTGTCCTTGAGTGTGCGGCCACTGGCCACCAGATCCACGATGGCCTCCGACATCCCCGTGAGGGGGCCGAGTTCCACGGATCCGGTGAGGTGGATCAGCTCCACCGGCAGGTCGATCTGCTCGAAGTACGCCTCGGCGCAACGGGTGAATTTGCTGGCCACCCGGCAGTGGGCCGGCAGATCGAGGGCGCGGCGATAGCCGCTGGAGGCCTTCACGGCCACAGCCATGCGACAGCCTCCAAAACCGAGATCCACCAGGGGCGCCACCGGGAGTTGGTGCTCCCGCAGCACATCCTCCCCCACCACCCCGAGCTGGGCCTGCCCATAGGCCACATAAACCGGCACATCCGCATTGCGCACCAGCAGGGCCCGGGCCTGCCCGCAGCGGCTGGGCATCATGAGCTGGCGATGATCGGGTTTGAGAAGATCGGTGAAATCCAGGCCGATCTCCCGGAAGCAGCGGATGGAATCCGCCAGCAGGGCCCCCTTGGCCAGAGCGATGGTGATCACAACGGGTGTGGCGGCGGAGGCGGAGACAGGAGGAGACTACCCAGGCGGCCGCTCGACGCCGTCCTCACTTCGGGAGTGAAAAGCGAGGGAAAAGAGAGTCGTCAAACCGAAAGATCGCTGCTGATTCAAAGGAAAAAGCAAACGCCATTTCGATTCCATCGCAACGGCGACCTACATTGACTCCATGGAGCAAGCAGGCCTGGGAACGGTCAACGGGGATGCCGGCGGCGGGATCGCCACCCAGGTGACTCTGCTACCCGTTCTCAACGACAATTACGTTTTCATCCTGCACAACGGTGGGCAGGCGGTGGTGGTGGATCCTGCCGTGGCCGAGCCCGTGCAGGCCTGGCTGGAGACGCACCGGCTGGAGCTGGTGGCGATCCTGCACACCCACCATCACAGCGATCACATCGGAGGCACCCCCGGCCTGCTCCGGCGATGGCCCCGCTGCCAGGTGATCGCCGCGGCGGCCGACCGGGATCGCATTCCCTTCCAAACCCACGGTGTGAACCATGGGGACGTTGTCTCCCTGCTAGGGCGCCAGGTGCGGGTGCTGGGGGTGCCAGGCCACACCCGGGCCCATCTGGCCTACCACCTGCCGGCCCTGGGGGCCGGTCAGCAGGAGGAACTCTTCTGCGGCGACACCCTGTTCGCCGGCGGCTGTGGACGGCTGTTTGAGGGCACGGCGGAGCAGATGCACCAGGCCTTGCAACGGCTCATGGCCCTCCCCGCCCACACCCGGGTGTGGTGCGCCCACGAATACACGGAGGCCAACCTGCGCTGGGCCACGGCCTACGCCAACACCGACCCAGCCATTGCCGCCCGGCTGGAGGCGGTTCAGGCCCTCCGCCGGGCCGGCCGACCCACGATCCCTTCCAGTCTGGCCCTGGAGCAGCAGACCAACCTGTTTGTCCGTGCCGCGGATGGACTGGAACTGGCCGCCTTGCGGACCCACAAGGAGGGTTGGCGTGGCTGACGCTGTGGCCCACGGTGGACGCGAACCGCTCGTGCCCCTCCCTCTCCTGCCGCCCTTGCCCCCCTTGACACTGGCCGTGGTGGGCCATGTGGAGGTGGTGACCTTTCTGCGGGTGGCGGAGATCCCTGCAGCCGGCGCGATCTGCAAGGCCAGGGAGGGCATGGAGGTGCCCGCCGGTGGCGGGGCCGTGGTGGCGGTGCAGATGGCCAGGCTCACGGGAAGGCCCGTGGCCTTCTTCACCGCCCTCGGGCGCGATCGGACCGGAGAGCAGGCGGCCAGCGACCTGGAGGCCCTGGGGCTGGAGCTGCACGTGGCCTGGCGCGACGCTCCCACCCGCAAGGGGGTGACCTGGGTGGATGACCAGGGAGAGCGCACGATCACCGTGCTGGGGGAGCGGATCATGCCCTGTGGGTGTGATCCCCTGCCCTGGGAGAAGCTGGAAGCCGCCGATGGGGTGTTCGTGACCGCCACCGATGGGGCTGGCCTGCGCCTGGCCCGACGCTCCCGGCTGCTGGCTGCCACACCCAGGGTTCGCTGGCCCGTGCTGCTGGAGAGCGGGGTGCGGCTCGATGCCCTCGTGGGCAGTGCCCTGGATCCGGCGGAGGCCCTCCCTGCCGATGAGGAGTTGATTCCAGCGCAGCACACCATCAGCACGGAAGCGGCCGCGGGCAGCACAGCCCTCCCTGGCCAGCGTCGCTTTGGCGCTCCCCAGCTCACCGCCCCCGTGGTGGATGCCTACGGGGCCGGGGATTCCTTTGCGGCCGGCGTGACCGCCGCTCTGGCGGCCGGTTGGCCGCTGGCGCAGGCCATCAGCCTGGGAAGCCACTGCGGGGCGGCCTGTCTCGGGGGCTTCGGCCCCTACGCCAGCCAGATGGGGGGGCGCTAGGCGCGCCCGGCTGGCGCCATGGCCCCCAGTCGTTGGCCACCGGGGAAAAGCCAGCCCAAGCCATCAGGCTGGAGCCCCACCTGGCCCCGTTGACCGCGGGAATGGAGCACCTCCAGCGGAAGGCGCAGGCGCAGGCGCCGCTCCCCCCACTGCACCAGATAGGCCCAATCGTGGCCGAGGAATTCCCGCCCCAGCACCCAGGCCTCCCCTTCGGGATCGGGTACGAAGGTGAGGCCCTCGGGAGGGATCAGCACATCCCAGCCCTCGCCAGCGGAAGGGGGGGGGGCTGACGAGCTCTCGAGGAGGTGCATGGGGCCCACATCCGTCCGCACCACGCTGCCGTCCAGGTGGGCCGACAAGGTGTTGGCCTGCAGCACAAAGCGCCCCACGAAGGCCGTGGCCGGGTGGTTCAGCAGGTCGGGAGGGGCCCCGCACTGATGCAACACCCCGCTCTGCATCACGGCCACCCGATCGCAGATGGCCATGGCTTCCTCCGGATCGTGGGTGATGAGCAGCCCGGAAGCCCCGCATCGGTTCAGCACCTCCGGCAGCTCGCTCCGCAGCCGCAGCCGCACCTCCACATCCAGGTTGGAGAAGGGCTCATCCAGCAACACCAGGGAGGGTCCAGGGGCCAGGGCCCGCACCAGGGCAAGCCGTTGGCGCTGCCCCCCCGACAACTCATGGGGATAGCGACGCTCCAGGCCCCCAAGGCCCATCAGGGTGAGCAACCAGGCCACCCGATCCCGAAGCTGGGCTGAAGCGGGCTGCCCCCGGCGGGGAGGGGTGAGGCCAAAGCAGGCGTTCTGCCAGGCGTCGAGGTGGGGGAAGAGGGCATAGTCCTGAAACACCATTCCCACGCCCCGGGATTCGGGTTGCACCCAACGATGCCCCCCGGCCACCTCCTGGCCGTCGAGGCAGATGGTGCCACGCGCGGGGGTTTCAAAACCCGCGATCAGACGCAGGAGGGTGGTTTTGCCGCAGCCGGAAGGTCCGAGCAGACCCACCAGCTCCCCCTGCCCCAGCTCCAGGGAGAGGCCCTGCAGGGTCCACCCCTCCGGGGCCATGGCGGGGTAGCGGTGCCAGAGGTCCTGCACGGTCAACCGAGGGCCCGACGATGCGGAAGGGGCTGGCAAACGGCGCCATAAGCTCGCTTCCATCATCCTGCAATGGCGGAGGCCCATCCGTGACGTCCGATCCAGTGGCTGTGAACACTGCGGGGGCTCCCGCCCCCGTCGGGCCTTACAACCAGGCCGTGAAGGCTGGTGGCTGGCTGTATTGCTCGGGGCAGATCGCCCTGGATCCCCAGACCGGCGCCCTGGTGGGGGCAGGGGAGGTGACCGCCGAAACCCGGCAGGTGCTCAGCAATCTGCAGGCCGTCCTCCAGGCGGCGGGGGCGGGGCCGGCCCAGGTGGTGCGCACCACGGTCTACTTGGTGGATCTGGCGGATTTCGCCACCGTGAACAACCTGTATGACGACGTGTTTGGGGCGGGGGTGGCTCCTGCCCGGGCCTGTGTGCAGGTGGCGGCCCTGCCGAAGGGAGCGCGGGTGGAGATCGATGCGGTGGCCTACCTGGGCTGAGGAGGCTGGGTTGGGGGCAAGGCGATCAGGCGGAAAGTGAGATTGAGCCGCTCCTGCCGCACCCGCTGCCTGGAGGGCAGGGCATGGTGCCAATGGCTCTGGGTGGGGGGATGCATCACCAGCAGGTCGCCGTGGTGGAGCTCCACGGCAAACGGTTCTCCGCCTGGCGCTCCCGGTCGGGGGCGAAACCGGAGGGTGCGGCTGGCCCCCAGGCTGAGGGAGGCGATGGGGTGGTTGGGGGCCAGTTCGGGTTCATCGTCCGCATGCCAGCCCATGCGGTCCTGCCCCTGGCGATAGCGATTGAGCAGGAGACTGTTGAAGGCAACGCCGAGATGGGCTTCCAGATGGCGGCGCAGGCTCAGCAGGGGTTCCACCCAGGGGAGGGGGGTTTCCAGCAGGCCGCTGTACCGGTAGTGGCACCCTGGATCCCCGATCCAGCAGGTGAGACGGGGCACAGGATGGCTGCGGCCATACACCCGCACCACGGGTTGGCGCCAGGGGAGCGATTGCTGCAGCTCCCGCAGGAGATCGGGGAACGCCAGAGCGCCAGGGGGAGCTCCTGGCGCAGGAGGCAGCCCCTGCAGCCAGGCGGGCCAATGCTCCAGGTGCAGACCCGGCTGGCGCGTTTGCAGCACCTCAGGCGATCAGGGTGAGATCGGCGGTGGAGAGGGTCGTCAGGGGAGTTCCTCCATTGCGGAGCACGGCGATGGGAGTGAAGCCTCCCGCCAGGTTGCCATTGGCATCATGCCAAAGAGTCCCGGAAGCCCGGTCGTAAACCAGACGGGTGCTGGCGGTTTCGAGAGCCGTAAAGCCAGTGCCCCCAGCGAAGTTACCCACCAGCAGCTGGTTGGGAGCCACGGTGAGGGTCCGGCCGAAGCCGGCGTAGGTGGCGCGGCTGAGGGCCAACCGATCGGTGCCCCGCAGGAAATCGGTGATCACGTCAACGCCGGCGACCGCAGGGGTGTTGCTGGCCCCCCCGGCGGCATTGAGCACGAAGGTATCCCGATCCAAGCCACCGGTGAGCAGATCAGCTCCGGCTCCCCCACCCACGGAATCGCCGCCGGCACCACCATCGATGGAATCATTGCCCGCCAGGCCCTGCAGGGTATCCCCCCCTCCCAGTCCGCGGATGGTGTCGTTCAGGGCTCCACCGGTGAGGGTGTTGGCCGTGTTGTCGCCCACCAGGGTGACGCCCACCGGGGCCGTGGTGAACAACGGCGCGGTGTAAGCCCCCTGCCCGTTGCCGCTGAGATCGATGACGGCACCGTTGGCCAGGATCAGCCGGTAGCTGGTGTTGCCGACCAGAGCCGCCGTGGGATCCACGGTGAGGGTGCTTCCGGTGATGGTCACCCTGGGGCTGGAATTGGCAAAGGATTCCACCAGGGCACCCGCCGCCGTGCGCAATTCGATCGTGCCCAGGCCGCGCCGGATGGCTTCCGAGAAGGTGAGGGTGAGATTGGCGTTGAGATCCACCTGGGTGGCGCTGGCCGCAGGGGCCTGGGACACCACCGTGGGCGCCACGAGATCGGTGGGAGTCAAGAAGATCGACTGAGAGAAGGGAACACCCGTGTTGCGCTGGAAGATGTCCGCCAGGCTGGCGTCCTTGTAGAAATCAAAATCCTTTGTGCGGTCGAGGTAATAGAACCGATCCGCCTCCTGGAGCTTGTCGAAGGTCTGGTGGAGGATCACCCAGAAGGTCTGGCCCACCACACCTCCGTTGATGTGGCGCTCGCTGAGGCCACCCACCCAGCCATCGAGCCGATCAATCCCCTTGACGGTATTGCCGTTCACCAGGGTGATGTCGGGGTTGGCACGGCGGAAGGGCAGGATCTCGGCCGGTTGCAGCACCAGATCGGGGTAGGCCTGGCGCAGTTTGCCGATCTCTGCGGCGCTGAGCCCATTGCGGGCCTGGAAATCCTCCCAGGAGGTGTATGGCGTGATGGGGAGGTCTGAGAGTCCCACCGCCTCCCTCACGTAGGGATCGGTGGAGGCGGCCAACTGCAGGCGCAGTTGGTTGAGGCTCCCCAGCCCCAGATCCCGTCCCCGCTGCACATTGAACGAAAAGAGATCGGCGGGATTGCGCACCAGGTCTGTGCGCAGGGCATTCACCACCTGGGGATCGATCCGCTCGGAGGCCTGGTTGGCGATGCCCCGCAGGATGGTGGCCACCCCATGCTCGCTATAGCCCGGTTGGGGCACATAGCCGGGGGGGAGGGGTGCTGTGAACTGGCCCTGATTGGTGGGATTGAGAAACACGTCAAACAACCGCACCTCCTGGCTGGCCCCGGCGGGGGAGATCAGGCGAACGAGCTCGGGAACCCCGGAATGGCCAAAGCGGAACGCATTGGCGGCGAATTCATGGGAGATGCCTACATCCGCATTGGGGTTATAGCCCGACCAGCCGTGTTGTCCGCCCCCCTTCAGACCGCCCAGGAGCGCATCGGTGTAGTCGGTGAACAACACCCGCTGGTATTCGGTTTCGTTGACGATCTTGGCGGCCTGATAGAGCTCCTCCGCCGTTCCGCGGAACCCGGAAGCGAGCAGTCCCTCCACGTGGAAATTGTGGTTGCGGGCCCACACGGTGTGGATGCCTGTGAGCGTGATGTTTTCGTTGACTCGGCCATCGCCCGCCACGATGTGATCGAGGGGGCTGATGAACGGGTTGAGATCGAGCAGCAGCGGGTGGTCGCTTCCCATGAAATTGCGGTAGAGACCCGGCACCATCGCCTCATTGATCACCCCGGTGGCGCTCACAAGTCCGGGGTAATAGGCCCGGAAGGTGGTGTTGAGGCCGTTGCTGTTGAAGCGGGTGTCGTTGGCCCAGTGATCAAGGATCAGCCTGCGCAGCGTGGGCAGCAGACGCATCGAGGGGTTGGAGGGATCCACGGCTCCGGAGGCCAGTCGGGCCCCAACGGATCCGTTGCCCGTGGTTTCCCGCAGGAAGGTGCCCACCAGTTCGATCGATCCGTAGGCCTGGTTCTGATCGACGTACTGGGCGGTCTTGTTGCGGTGCAGGGGAATGCCGCTGGCATCGAAACCCGTCACCGAGGCGCGGGTGAGATCGGCGGGATTGTCGGTGGCCCTGTTCACCCCAGGCCCGCCGATCTCCAGGGTGCCACTGCCGCCCTTCTCCACAAAATCAAAGCCGTGGTCGGCGTACTGGCCGAAGGCCACCCAGAGGTGGTTCAAGGCCTCTCTCGGCGTGGTGGCCTCCTGAACGCCAACGGTGTTGCTGATGGCCCGGGGATCAAGCCCCCGAAAGAGGGGGTTCACATCCAGGTTCTGGACGGTGGTGACCCCGGTGACGGGATCCGTGACCCGGACCGGTCCGCCATAACGGGCGGCCGTGACCCGGCGGAAGGTGGTGTTGGCCATCCCCCACGTGGGGTTCAGCAGATTGTTGCCCTGGCCACTCAGGGCCCGGATACCGGTAACGGCTCCAGGGACGGACTGGCCCTGTACCAGCCGGAGAAGGTTGGCGACGTCGTCGGGCGTGAAGGCCATTGGTTAAGTTGTTTACAGAATTATTCCCCCTTTTTTACTGGATCACGGGTCCCCGGCGGGGCGGCCCTTCAAGAAAAAACGCTGAGGGCGTATCGCAGTGTTACAAGTTTTTCAATTTGCGTTGCTAATGTGACGAAGGCGACGGACCTGGGGAAAACGACTCAAATGGCCGCCACACTCCTGAAGGTCCGCCACGTCTAGCCGTCCAATCCACCGCTCGGTAAGGTTCAACGCATGCAAACGGCCCCTGGCGCCATGGAAGTTCCATTTGGC
>JAYKJF010000115.1:0-25744 GCA_035285785.1 Cyanobacteriota bacterium | reverse complement strand
TTCTCGTGGTGGGGAAAGATCAGATCGGCCCCGCCCAGGTGCAGATCGATGGTGTCGCCCAGCTCCTCCCGCACCATCGCCGAGCATTCGATGTGCCACCCCGGTCGGCCCGGACCCCAGGGGGACGGGAAGCTGGGCTCCTGGGGCTTGGCGCCCTTCCAGAGGGCGAAATCGAAGGGGTGGCGCTTGCGGGCTTCCTCTTCCGCCCGCACCCGGCCACTGGCGCCCTCCTCCTGCTGCTGCAGATCCCGCCCGCTGAGTTTTCCGTAATTCGGATAGCCCATCACGGAGAAATACACATCGCCATCGGCGCAGTAGGCCATGCCCTTGTGCTGCAGTTCACCGATCAACTGACGGATGCCCTCGAGGGAGCGGGTGGCCCGCGGCATTCGATCCGGCGGCAGGATGTTGAGCTGGCCCAGATCCTCCAGGGCGCGCTGCAGGTTGCGTTCGCTCACCTCCTCCATGGAGCTGCCCTCCTGGGCGGCCCGCAGCAGGATCTTGTCGTCGATGTCGGTGACGTTCTGCACGTACGTCACCGCATAGCCCCGCCAGAGGAGGTAGCGGCGCAGCACATCCCAGACGATGTAGCTGCGGGCATGGCCCAGGTGGCAGAGGTCGTAGACCGTGATGCCACAGCAATAGATCGACACCCTTCCGGGTTCGATCGGCTCGAAGGGCTCCAGGCGACGGGTGAGGGTGTTGGTGAGCCTCAGCGGCAAGGGCACATCCGGCTGCGGGCCGGCGCTGACTTTCAGAGGGCACCGTAGGCGGGCGCCTGCCTTCAGCCCTGGCCCGCCAGACCGATCCGCTCCCCTCCGTACCGGGCCCGCTCGCGCACGGCCCGGCACCAGGGCTCCTGGGCCAGATACCAGGCCACGGTGTCCGCCAGGCCCTCCTCGAAGCTGTGACGGGGAACCCAGCCCAGTTCGTTGGTGATGCGGGTGGGATCGATGGCGTAGCGCCGGTCGTGGCCAGGCCGGTCGGTGACCGACGTGATCAGCTGGCTGTGGGGCGCCCCCTGGGGATGGAGCGCGTCCATCAGGGTGCAGATCGCCTCCACCACCTGGCGGTTGGTGCGCTCCCCGTGGCCGCCCACGCAGTAGCTGCGGCCGCTCTCCCCCCGGGTGGCCGCCAGCAGCAGCGCATCCACATGGTCTTCCACATAGAGCCAGTCGCGCACATTCAGCCCATCGCCATACACGGGAATGGGCTCCCCGGCCAGGGCTTTGAGGATCACCACGGGAATCAACTTCTCTGGAAACTGCCAGGGCCCGAAGTTGTTGCTGCAGTTGGTGAGCACCACCGGCAGGCCATAGGTGTGGTGCCAGGCGCTTACCAGGTGGTCGCTGGCGGCCTTGCTGGCGGAATAGGGGCTGCGGGGGTCGTAGGGGGTGGTTTCGGAGAATCGCCCCTCCGCTCCGAGGGAGCCGAACACCTCATCGGTGCTGATGTGGTGCAGGCGGAACCGCTCCTTCCGCTCCCCCTCCAGCCCCTGCCAGTGGGCCCGCACGGCCTGCAGCAGGGAGAAGGTGCCCTGCACATTGCTGGTGATGAAGGCTTCCGGGCCCTCGATGGAGCGGTCGACATGGCTCTCGGCGGCCAGGTGCATCACCAGATCGGGATCGGCCTGGGCCACCGCCGCCCGGGTGGCTTCCCCGTCGGCCAGATCCACCTTCAGGAGCTGGTGGCGGCTGCCGGGGCCGCTGCTGGCTTCGCCGGCCTCCGCGAGCAGGGCTTCGATGCTGGTGAGATCACTGGCGTAGCCGAATTTGTCGAGGTTGAACACCGTGCAATCGCTCTCCCGGAGCAGGCGACGCACCACGGCCCCACCGATGAAGCCGGCCCCGCCGGTGACCAGGAGGCGGCGGCGTCCGGCGAGGAGGGTGGGGAGATCAACCATGGCGTTCGGGTGGTGGCGGGGGACGTGACGGGGGACGGCAGGCGGCAATCAGGCCGCGGCGGGCAGACGGGCCAGCACCTGGGCCAGCGCCTCCCGCCAGTGGAGGGGTGCCAGGCCCAGGGCCTCGCGGGTCGGCCGGCACTCGAGCAGCGAATAGGAGGGGCGGCGGGCGCGGGTGGGGTAGTCGTCCGTGCCGATGGGACGCACCGGGGCGGCGGTGGCCAGCACGCCCTGGGCCACGGCGAGCTCGCCGATGGCCACCGCAAAGTCGTACCAGCTGGCGGCGCCCCCATCGCTCCAGTGGTGCAGGCCGTGGATGTTGCGCTGGATCACCCGCCAGCAGGCCTCAGCCAGGGTGTGGGTGGCGGTGGGGCAGCCCACCTGATCGGCGATCACGCCCAGGGATTCCCCGGCGGCCGCTTTCTGCCGGTGCAAGCGCAGCATGGTGAGACAGAAGTTCTGGCCCACGGGGCCGTACACCCAGCTGGTGCGCAGCAGGCAGCAGCGCTCGGCGGGCAGGGCATCCAGCACCCGCCGCTCCCCCTCGGCCTTGCTCCTCCCGTACACCCCGAGGGGATCACGGGCCTGGTGGGGCTGGTATGGCGCGCCCTGACGGCCGTTGAAGACGAAATCCGTACTGATCTGCAGCAGCTGGCCGCCCGTGTCGGCCAGGGCTTCAGCGAAGGCCCCCGGGGCTTCCCCGTTCACCCGCAGGGCCAGATCGGGCTCGCTTTCGGCCCGATCCACGGCGGTGTAAGCCCCAGCGTTGAGCAGCCACTGGGGCCGGTGGTCGCGCACCACCTGCCGGCAGGCCGCCCCATCTGCCAGATCCAGCTCGGCGCGCGTGAGGGGGATCACCTCCATGCCCTCGGGGATCGCCGCCAGCAGGGCCTGCCCCAGCTGACCGTGGCATCCGGTGATCAGCACCTTCAGCGGTGCCTTCATGGGAACACATCCCCTGTTGCCGCCGCCTCCTCCAGGGTGGGCGCCAGGCGATCCTTCTCCGACACGCTCGGAGCGGCACCGTTGTCGGGAAGGGGCCAGGTGATGGCCAGCGCAGGGTCATCCCAGCGGATGGAACGCTCGGTGGCCTTGTCCCAGAAGTCGGTGGTTTTGTAGAGCACCTCCGCCCTCTCGCTCAGCACCAGAAAGCCGTGGGCAAAGCCCGCAGGCAGCCAGAGCTGGGCGTGGTTGTCGGCGCTGAGCCGGGCGCCGATCCACTGGCCATAGGTGGACGACTGGCGCCGGATGTCGACCGCCACATCAAAGATCTCCCCCTGCACACACCGCACCAGCTTTCCCTGGGCATGGGGCGGCAATTGGTAGTGGAGCCCGCGCAACACTCCCTGGGAGGAGCGGGATTGGTTGTCCTGAACGAAGGTGGGCACCGCGTTGAGGGGGAGCTCCAGGGCCTCGGCAAAGCGCTTCTGGTTCCAGCTTTCAAGGAAATAGCCGCGGGCATCGCCGAACACCTGGGGGGTGAGCAACAGGGGACCGGCAAGGGCAAAGCGCTCAATCTGCATGGGAACCCTCCAGCAGCTGAAGAAGGTAGGTGCCGTAGCCACTCTTCTTCTGGGGTTCGGCCAGCAGGCCCAGCTGGTTGTCGTCGATCCAGCCCATCCGCCAGGCCACCTCCTCGGGGCACCCCACCTTCAGCCCCTGGCGATGCTCCAGGGTGCGGATGTAACTGGAGGCCTCATGCAGGGAGTCGGGGGTGCCCGTATCCAGCCAGGCCATGCCCCGGCCCATCAGTTCCACCCGCAGCAGGCCGGCATCCAGGTATTGCTTGTTGAGGTCGGTGATCTCCAGCTCCCCCCGGGCGGATGGGGTGACCCGGCGGGCCCGCTCCACCACGGAACCGTCGTAGAAGTACAGGCCCGTGATGGCGAAGCGGGAGCGGGGCTTCTGGGGCTTTTCTTCGATGCTGATCACCCGGCCCGTGCCGTCAAACTCCACCACCCCGTAGCGCTCCGGATCCCGGACGGGATAGGCAAACACCGTGGCCCCTTCCGCCAGGGCCTGGCTGGATTGCAACTGGGGGACCAGATCGTGGCCATGGAAGAGGTTGTCACCCAGCACCAGGGCGGCGGGCGCGTCCGCCAGGAAATTGGCACCGATCAGGAAGGCCTGCGCCAGGCCATCAGGGCTCGGTTGCACGGCGTATTGGATGCTCACGCCCCAGCCGGATCCATCCCCCAACAGCCGCTGGAACGCCGCCTGGTCGGCGGGGGTGGTGATGATCAGCACCTCCCGAATCCCCGCCAGCATCAAGGTGGTGAGCGGGTAATAGATCATCGGTTTGTCGTACACCGGCATCAGCTGCTTGCTGACCGCGCACGTAAGGGGGGCGAGGCGGGTTCCACTGCCACCGGCAAGGATGATGCCCTTTCGATTGGTTTGGCCCGTCCCCACTGGATTCCCAAGCTCGTTGGCAGTGTCTCATAAACCAATGGCGTCCCATTGTTGAAGCCTCCAGGGGAGGCTCTGGCCTACTTCGTTTCCATCCAATTGGCCCCCACCCCTGTTTCCACCAGGAGGGGCACCCGCAGCTGGATCACCCCTTCCATGGTGCGTTTCGTGAGGGCAAGCACCTCATCCAGCGCCTCTGGAGCCGCTTCCAGCACCAGCTCGTCGTGCACCTGGAGGAGAAGCCGGGCCGGCAGATGGCGAGCCACCAGTTCATGGTGCAGCTGCACCATCGCCAGCTTGATGATGTCTGCGCTGGACCCCTGGATCGGCGCATTGGCGGCCGCCCGCAGCTGCTGGGCTTCGAGCCCCCCCCGGCGGGCCCCCTCGATGGGGATCTCCAGAGGATCCTTGCCCCGATGGCGTCCCAGGCCGCCGGGGTCGAAATGGAAGGTGCGCCGCCGCCCGAGGATCGTCTCCACGTAGCCCTGGGTGAGGGCCAGGCGCTCCTGCATCTCCAGGAAGGCGAACACCTTGGGATAGCGCTGCCGGAAGCGTTGCAGAAAGTCCTTGGCGCGGGCCTGGGGAATGCCCGTTTCCCGGGAGAGGCGCTGGGCCCCCATGCCGTAGATCACTCCGAAATTGATCGTCTTTCCCAGTCGCCGCTCGTCCGACGTCACGGCGTCTTTTTCCAGCAACAACCGGGCGGTGAGGGCGTGCACATCGTCGCCGTTGTTATAAGCCTCCACCAACACCTCCTCTCCGGAGAGGTGGGTGAGGATGCGCAGCTCGATCTGGGAATAATCGGCGCTGATCATCTGCCAGCCCTCCTCCGGCAGGAAGGCCTTGCGGATCCGGCGGCTGAAATCCGTGCGGATGGGAATGTTCTGCAGATTGGGATTGCTGCTCGACAGGCGGCCCGTGGCGGTGACGGCCTGGTTGAAATCCGTGTGCACCCGCCCCGTTTCGGGCTCCACCAGGCTGGGCAGGGCATCCACGTAGGTGCTGCGCAACTTGCTGAGGATGCGGTGGTTGAGCACCAGGGGAACGACGGGGTGGTCGTCCTCCAACCGCTCGAGCACGGCGGCATCCGTGCTCCAGCCGGTCTTGGTTTTGCGCGATTTCTTGCGGTCGAGCTTCAGGCTGTCGAACAGCAGGGCCTCCAGCTGTTTCGGCGACCCCAGGTTGAAGGGCTGGCCAGCCACCTCCTGAGCTTCCTTCTCCAGGTGATCGAGCTGGGCCCCCAGTTCCTGGCTCAGCTCCTGGAGATAGGCCTGGTCGATGCGGATCCCCGTGGCCTCCATCACGGCCAGCACGGGCTCAAGAGGCAGCTCCACCTCCTTGAGCAGGGCCGGCAGGGCGGGCCCGAGGGCCGCCAGTTGGTCGGCCAGCCGCCCGGTGAGGGCCCAGGTGAGGTGCACATCCATGCCGCAGTACTGGGCCGCCGCGGCGATGGGCACTTCGGCGAAGCTGGCCCCCTTTCCCACCACGGTGGTGTAGCTGTCGGGGGTGAAGCCGAATTCCCGCTGGGCCATGGCCTCCAGGGAGTGTTTCTCGGCGGGATCCCGCAGGTAGTCCGCCAGCAGGGTGTCCATCACCACCCCGGCCAGGGGCAGGCCATGGCGCATCAGGATCAACCGGTCGTATTTGGCGTTCTGCAGGGTTTTGGGGTGGGCCTCGCTCCCCAGCCAGGGGCCCAGGGCCTGCAGCACCGTCTCCAGCTTCAGCTGGGGTTGGGGAGGCTCATCGTTGGCCTCGGGCAGCAGGGAGGTGGGACTCTCCAGCCGATGGCCCAGGGGGAGATAGGCGAGGTCGCTGGGCCCCGCGCCCCAGCACAGTCCCAGGCCCACCAGTTCGGCGCGGAAGGGATTGAGGGAGGTGGTTTCCGTGTCGATCGCCACGGGGGCCGTGGCCTCCTGGCAGGCCATCAGCCGTTGGAGCAGCTGCTGGAGCGCCTCCTCGCTGTGGATGAGGGCGGGATGAAGCTCGGGCCGGGTGTCTGCGGGCCGATCCTCTTCCGGAGCGGAAGCGACGTCCGCGGTGGCCTGGTCCGCTGCTTGTTTTCTCCGTTTGGTGGGCGCCCCGGGCTCGGCGGTGCTGGCGGAGGCCTCGGGGTGCCCGGCGGAAAAGGTGGTGGTGAAACGGGCCGTTTGGCGGAGCAGGCTGAACAGCTCCAGGGCCTGGAGCCGTTCCCCCAGTGCGTCCTGATTCACCTGGCCCAGGCTCAGGCGGGGGGGCGTGGAGAGGGGCACATCCCGGTGGATGGCGGCCAGATGCCTGGAGCGAAAGGCGCTCTCCCGTCCGTCCTGGAGCTTGGTGCGCAGGCTGCCCTTCTGGGCCTCGAGGGCCTCGTAGATCCCATCCAGGCTGCCGTGGGCCTGGAGCAGGGTGATGGCGGTTTTCGGTCCCACCCCCCGCACCCCGGGGATGTTGTCGGAGCTGTCGCCCGTCAGGGCCTTGAGATCCACCACGTCTTCCGGGGGCACCCCCAGCTTCTCCACCACTTCCTCCCGGCGGATTTCCCGGGGGCCCGAGCCCCGGTTGTTCGGACCACCCCCCAGGTAAAGCACGGCGATGTCCCGGTCGTCGTCCACCAGTTGGAACAGATCCCGGTCGCCGGAGAGGATGCGCACCCTCCAGCCCTCCCTGGCCCCCCTTTCGGCCAGGGTGCCGAGCACATCATCGGCTTCGTAGCCCGGGGCCATCACCAGGGGCAGGTCCAGCTGCTCCTTGAGGATCTGCTGGAGGTTCTCGAGATCGGCGAAGAAGTGTTCGGGCGCCACGTCCCGATTGGCCTTGTAGGTGTCATCCGCCTCGTGGCGAAACGTTGGTTCGGCGGTGTCGAAGGCGATGGCCACCCCTTCGGGGCGCCATTCCGCACAGGTGTCGAGCAGACTTTTGAGAAAGCCGTAGGTGACGCTGGTGGGCACCCCCTCCTTGGTGGCCAGCCCCCCATCCCCCCCCTTGGCGAAGGCATAGAAGCTCCGGAAGGCCAGGGAATGGCCATCGACCAGCAGCAGAAGAGGTTTGGGATCCGCCATGGTCTACCGCTGTTCCAGCCCGAATCGCCACAGCCTGCCAGATCCTTTTCCAGTGCCGGCCTCCTGGGAGGGACGGGCGGGAGCCGCCGCCTTCAGCCCCTGCGGTCATTACCGCTGGTGGCTGCTGCGCTCCTGTCAGCCGGCGGGCAGCCCTCTGCTGTTCCTGGGATTGAATCCCTCCCGGGCCGATGGGGAGCGGGATGATCCCACCCTGCGCCGCCTGCGGGCCCTGGCGGGCCGCTGGGGCCATGGCCGCCTGCTGGTGATGAATCTCTTTGCCCGGGTGGGACCGGATCCGGCCCTGTTGCGCCGGGCCCAGGAGCCGGTGGGCGAGCAGAGCGATGGCTGGCTGGCCACCGGCCTGGCCTGGCTGGCGGCCCAGCCCCCCCCGTCCTGCGGGCCCCCGCCCCGGATCTGGGTGGGCTGGGGGCAGCAGGGGCGACTCCAGGGCCGCGGGGAGCGGGTGTTGGATCTGCTGCGATGCTGGAGCGGTGAAGTGGTGTGCGTGGGGTTGACCCGCCAGGGCCAGCCCCGCCACCCTCTCTTCTGCCGGGCCGATCAGCCGCCCCAGCCCTTTGTTGTGGCCCCCCATGTCTCGCATCCTCCGTTGCTACGCCATCCACCTGCTCCTGAGCAGCGGCCATGAGGAGGTGGTGCAGTTCCCCACCCTGGATGCCTTTCAGCAGTGGTACACCAGTGCCCTTCACGGGGGCGCGTCCCCCGACACCTTCATCAACGTGCCGATCAGTGAGCTGGATGGGGAATATCTGCTGGTGCGGGCCGGCAACATCATCGGCCTGCGGGTGGAACCCCTCTACGGCAGCATCGACAACTGAACGCTCACGACGTGCACCGGCGGTTCAGCGGGAGAGGGCGGCGGCCAGGCGTGTCTGGTCGGCGCCGATCTGGTGGAGGAGCTGCCAGGAGGTGAGCAGATCGGGCCCCTGCAGGGATCCGAGCAGGGCGGCCCGCAGGCTTTTCATCATCACGCCCTTCTTCACACCGGCGGCAGTGGCCGCGGCTTCCAGGAGCTGTTGGGCCGTCGGGGTGTCGAGCGGGGAGCCGGTGGGGTGCTCGGCCAGCAGGGCCTGGAGGGCGGCCAGCGCCTGCTGGGAGGGGCTTTGCAGCAGCACCTCCTGGGCCTGGCCATCGGGTTGGGGCTCCTCGAAGAAGGGGGTGGCCTGGCTCACCCCATCGCTGAGCAGGGTGAGCGACGGACCGAGCAGGCCTGTGAGCTGGTGCAACCAGGAGGATGGGATGGAGCTGCTGCTCGACTCTTCCGGGAGCCATCCCTTGGCGGCCCAGAGGGGCTGGAGCCGCTCCAGCAAGTCCTCCGGCGGCAGGCCATGGAGCACCTGGGCATTGAGCCAGTTCAGTTTTTCCCAGTCGAAGCGGGCGCCGGCCCTGTTGACCCGCTCAAAATCAAACACCTGGGCCGCCTCCTCCAGGGTGAAGCGCTCCCCCATTCCTTCGGGCGGCGACCAGCCCAGCAGGGTCATGTAGTTGGTGAGGGCTTCCGGGGTGTAGCCCAGGGCCTGGAAATCGCTGATGGAGGTGACCCCATCCCGCTTGGAGAGCTTGCGCCCCTCCTGGTTGAGGATCAGGGGGGTGTGGGCGAACTGGGGGATGGCCAGCCCCAGGGCTTCGTAGAGCAGGATCTGCTTGGCCGTGTTGGCGATGTGGTCTTCCCCCCGGATCACATGGGTGATGGCCATGGCCGCATCGTCCACCACCACCACCAGGTTGTAGAGGGGATCGCCGATCGCATCGGCGGGAGCGCGGCGGGCGATCACCATGTCGCCTCCCAGGTCGGCGCCACTCCAGCGCATGTCGCCCCGCACCAGGTCGTGCCAGGCGATGGCACGGTTGTCGTCGATCCGGAACCGGATCACGGCCTGGCGCCCTTCGGCGATGAAGGCCTGCTCCTGCTCGGGGGTCAGATCCCGGTGCCGGTTGTCGTAGCGGGGAGCTTCCTTGCGGGCCGTCTGGCCCTCCCGCAGGGCGGTGAGCTCCTCCTCCGTGGTGTAGCAGCGGTAGGCCGCGCCGCTGGCCAGCAGCTGGGCGATGGCCGCCCGATGGCTCTCGATCCGGGCGCTCTGGATCACGGGTTCGCCATCCCAGTGCAGGCCAAGCCAGCGCAGACCCTCGAGGATGTTGGCGGTGTATTCGGGCTTGGAGCGCTCCCGGTCGGTGTCTTCGATGCGCAAAAGGAAGGATCCACCCTGGCGCCGGGCAAAGAGCCAGTTGAACACCGCCGTGCGGGCCGTGCCGATATGCAGCGTGCCTGTGGGGCTCGGGGCAAGACGGACGCGAACAGGAAAAGGGGCCGCGGCCATCTGCTCTGAGAACAATCTCCGTGTAGGGAACGGGGAGGACGGGACTGACGGGGCTCGAACCCGCAACTTCCGCCGTGACAGGGCGGTGCTCTAACCGATTGAACTACAGTCCCAGAAGGGGACAAACCTGTTCTGAGGGTTCAGGTTGGTCCGTCGACGCGATTGTCGACTTGGTCAGTATCGACTGCCGTGGTTCCCTCCGTCAATTGATTGCGTTCAAGAGGGGGAGGGAAGGAAGGCGAGAGACGAATGAACAGGGTCAGGGGCGGAAGCCCGCCGGTTCGATCAGACGAACCTGGTTGCCCCGGGCTGTGAATTCACGGCCCTGGTCGCTTTGGACCACCACCCGACCACCGGATTTGACCCGGATGACCCTGGCGCGAACCCAACCCAGAGCCGCGGACTCCAGCACTTTGACCACATCACCGGGTTGAAGATCCAACTCCATGCTCGGAACGAGGAAACTACAAAAAAGGGTGCATCGGACGCGCCGTGGAGGACTCGAACCCCCGACATCAGGTTTTGGAGACCTGCGTTCTACCAGCTGAACTAACGGCGCAAGGCGATGCACCAACAATGGGGAAAACCCCTTAACGATCGAAGCGCTGCTTAACCCGAGTGGCTTTACCCACCCGGTCGCGCAGATAGAAGAGCTTCGCTCTCCGCACCTTACCGCGACGCTCAACCTTCACGGAAGCCACCTGGGGGCTGTGCAGCAAAAAGACCCGCTCCACACCGATGCCCTGGAAAATCCGGCGCACCGTGATGGTTTCGTTGAGCCCGCCATGGCGCATGGCGATCACCACACCCTCGTAGGGCTGGATCCGCTCCTTGTTGCCTTCCCGAATCCGCACACCCACGCGCACGGTGTCGCCCACGTAGATCTCCGGCAGGTCGCTCTTGAGCTGCTCGGCCTCGAAGGCGGCGATCAGATCACGGGCGCAGAGCTTGCCGGTGATGGCCTGGCGAGCCGCCGGAACCTCACTCGGTTCGGCTGATGGGGCCTCAACCTGCGGCGCATCCGCCTGGGGCGCATCGGTTGCGGGCCCGTCGGTGGGGGTCAATTCAGTGGAGGGCAGTGTGGTGCTCTCTGGGGGTTCCGCAGCCATTCCAGCGTCCTAAGGATCAAGCCAAACGAAGAGCTTACCTTCTCAGCCGACCCTCCCCCCTGGGGGTCCTTTCTTCGCTCGGCCCGCCAGCCAGCGCCGCAGCCGCTCGCCCACCATCAGGGCCCCTGTGGTGAGCATCCACAGCAGGCCCAGGCCGTTCAACACCACATAGAGCGTTTCCGCCGGGGGGCCCAGCAGGGGTTTCAGCCACTCCCCCTCGTGAAGGGTCAGAAGGGCATGGGCCCGATCCCTGTCCCACCCGCCCCAGTCCTTCAACACCCGGTAGGCCATCCCCGTGCAGGTGGTGAGCAGCAACGGCGCCAGCACGAAGGGCGCCAGGGAGGCATGGGCCTGCCGCCAGCGCACCTGCAGGGACTGGGCTCGGGGGGTGGGGGGATCGTCGGCCATCGCCTCAGCGCAGATCGCAGCAGTTCACGGATAGCGTGGAGACACCGTTCTGTCTGTACGACGCCCTCGCCGCTGCCATGAAGCTGTTTGCCGATCTGCTTTCCTCCGCCAGCGGACCCTCAGCCCAGGACAAAGCCGCCCAGCTCCTCACCCGCACCGGCCCCCGCATCCCCAACAACCGCCGGGGCGTGGAGGTGAAATCCGCCAAGGAGATCGCCACCATGCGTACCGCCAGCCGGATTGTGGCCACCGTGCTGCGGGAGATCACCGACCTGGTGCAACCGGGCATGACCACCGGCGATCTCGATCGGCATGCGGAGAAGCGCATCCGGGAGATGGGTGCCGTGCCGAGCTTCAAGGGCTACCACGGCTTTCCCGCCAGCATCTGCGCGAGCATCAACAACGAGGTGGTGCATGGCATCCCCAGCAGCAAGCGGGTGATCAAGGAGGGCGACCTGATCAAGGTGGACACGGGCGCTTTCTTTGACGGCTACCACGGCGACAGCTGCATCACCATCGGCGTGGGCAGCACGGTGAGCGAGGAGGCCCTGCGGCTCAGCCGGGTGGCCCAGGAAGCGCTGATGCGGGGATTGGCCACAATCCGGGCGGGCAGCACCCTGCTGGAGCTGGCCGGGGCCGTGCAGGACCACGTGGAGGCGCACGGCTATGCGGTGGTGGAGGATTTCACCGGCCATGGGGTGGGCCGAAATCTCCATGAGGAACCGTCGGTGTTCAACTACCGCACCCGCGATCTGCCCAACGTCACCCTTCGGGCGGGCATGACCCTGGCGGTGGAGCCCATCCTCAATGCGGGCAGCAAGGCCTGCCGCACCCTGAAGGACCGCTGGACCGTGGTGACCGTGGATGGCAGCCTCTCCGCCCAGTGGGAGCACACCATCGTGGTGGCCAGCGACGGCTGCGAAATCCTCACAGACCGCAATTTCTAGCCGCACCGGCTGGGCTCCTCGGGTGTGGGCCGGGTGAACGCGCCCATGTAGGCCCAGCGGCCGAGGGCATGGAGGGGCATGAGCACATAGGTGAGGGGGTTGACCGTGACGATGATCAGGTTGCAGTTCCAGTCGGCCTGGCGCAGGATCTCCCCCGCCACCCAGTCGGCCGACATCACGCCATAGGGGTTGAGCTCGGAGCGGAAGGGGCCCAGCACCAGCCGCCGCAGCCGTAGGTGGGGCGAGGCCAGGTCGAGGGCCCGCAGGCTGAAGATCTGGCCGATGAGCCGCTTGCTGATCTCATAGAGGGGGCTCAGGGCCGGCTGAATTTCCGCTTCCGAGGTGTTGAGCCATACCTCCCCTGCCGCCCCGCGGTTGGCCCGTTCCCTGGCGTAGAGCTCCAGCAGGCGCCAATGGCTGAGGGCGTTCACCTCCAGGGCCAGGTGGAGGGCCTCCCGGTCGCGGCGGCCCTGCTGGTTGAGGCCGTGGTTGAGCACCAGCACATCCACCTCCCCCAGAAGGGTGGTTAGGGCGCTCTCCTGGCCCGCCTCCCACTCCACCTGCCGCAGGGGAATCGCTTGCCCCTGGCCATCGCACACAGCCAGGGGGGGCGTCGACCCGCTGGAGGAGCGGTGGGTGAGGGCGATCACCCGGGCCCCGCGGCCGTGCCAGCGCCGGATCAGGGCCTGGCCGAGGGCGCCCCGCGCCCCTGTGATCGCCACCGTGGGGTTCTGCACGGTTGTTGTGAAACCTGGCTGCCGGGGGATGGAGGGATTGGATGCGAGCTGCAAGAATCTGCCACAGCCTGGCTCTGTTGAGGCCTCTCCATGCCCAGCCCGCTGCTGATTGGCTCCTGCGAACCCTTCAGCGGCAAATCGGCTGTTGTGCTCGGGCTGGCCCAGCAATTGCGCCGCAAGGGCGTGAACTTTTCCTTCGGCAAGCCGTTGGCCACCTGCCTCGATTCCGAAGAGATTCACCAACCCGGCGATCCCCTGCTGGATGCGGATGTGCGCTTCATCGGGGCCACCCTCGGGTTGGACACCACCCAGCTGCTTCCCTCCCTGGCGGTGCTGGAGCCCGCCTCCGCCGAGCAGCGCCTGTTGAGTGGCGACGTGGGGCCCGTGGGGGGGGTGCAGACCCTGCAGGCCGCGCTTCAGGAGAACGGCCGGGGTCTGGTGGTTCTCGAGGGGGCGGGTCGATTGAGTGAGGGGTGGCTGTTCGGTTTGGGCCTGGTGCCCCTGGCCCGTGCCCTGGAGGCGGTGGTGGTGCTGGTGCATCCCTGGCAGGACAGCCGGGATGTGGAGCCCCTGCTGGAGATTCACAGCCAGTTGGGCCCCCTGCTGGCTGGGGTGGTGATCAACGGGGTGCCCCCCGAAGCGCTGGCCTCCATGAAGCAGGACCTCACCCCGGCCCTGGAGCGCATCGGCCTGCCGGTGCTCGGGGTGATGCCCCGGAGCCCCCTGCTGCGCAGCGTGACGGTGGAGGAGCTCAGCCGGCGGTTGCAGGCCCGGGTGCTCTGCTCACGGGAGCGGCTTGATCTGCTGGTGGAAACCCTCTCGATCGGGGCGATGAATGTGAATTCCGCCATGGAATTCTTCCGCCGTCGGCGCAACATGGCCGTGGTGACGGGTGCGGACCGCACGGACATCCAGCTTGCGGCCCTGGAGGCCTCCACCCAGTGCCTGATCCTCACGGGGGTGGGAGAACCCCTGCCCCAGCTGCTCAGCCGGGCGGAAGAGCTGGAGGTGCCCGTGCTCAAGGTGGATCACGACACCCTCACCACGGTGGAGGTGGTGGAGGCCGCCATCGGCCATGTGCGCCTGCATGAGGTGGTGAAAGCCACCTATGCGATGCGTTTGGTTGAAGAGAATTGTCACTTTGAACGGCTGTTTGAACGGCTGCAGTTGGCCTGACCCTCGCCAGCGCTGCTAACTTCCAGAAGTGACATGTGGGCGTGCGACGGGTGACCCGGTCTCTCGATCTTCCAGCTCTCGACAGAATTGACACCCTGGCCCAGGAGCTGGCCATGCTCCAGGACACGGGAAAGCGGCGGATCGCCATCCTGGGCAGTCGCCACGTGCCCGTGGTGTCGATCCATCTGGTGGAGCTGGTGGCCCGCTCCCTGGCCCAGGAGGGGCACAACCTGATCACCTCCGGCGCCCAGGGGGTGAATTCGGCGGTGATCCGCAGTGTGCTGGCGGTGGATCCGGGCCGGCTCACGGTGTTGCTGCCCCAGAGCCTGGAGCGCCAGCCGAGCGAATCCCGCGATCAGCTGGAGCAGGTGATGCACCTGGTGGAGAAGCCCGAGCACGATGAGCTGCCCCTGCCGATGGCGAGCAGCCTCTGCAACCAGGAGATCATCAGCCGCTGCGACCAGCTGATCTGCTATGCCTTCCACGACAGCGAAACCCTGCTCTCCAGCTGCCGCACGGCGGAAGACATGGGCAAGGTGGTGAGCCTGCTGTTCTTTGATTGATCGGCCGCCGCAGGGGTGTGAGCCATCAGGGGCCGCTGTTGTTCCGGGCCATCACCTGCAGGCAGTTGCCCTCCCGCCCCATCACGATCACCCGCTCGCCGGGGCTGAGGGGGGTGTGGGGCTCCACATTGTGGGCGGCCCAGCTCTGGCCCTGCCATTGCACCCGCCCGCTGCCATCGGCGCTGAAGGCGCTGATCACCTGGGCCTGATCGGTGGGGGGCGGCAACAGGGCATCGCCAGCGGTGGAGCGCAGCGACCAGCGCCGCAGCAGGCCGTAGCCCGCCGCGGCGAGGCTGAAGAACAGCAGGGCCTGGGCCCAGGCCGGCAGGGAGATGGCTGCCCCCAGCAGGGTGAGCGCCAGGGCGGCGGTGCCCCCCACCAGCAGCAGCCCATCGCCATCGAGCCCCAGCAGCACCAGCAGCCAGAGGGCCGCGGCAACCAACAGCCAGAACAGAGGGGATGGGGGCATGGCCGAAGACGGGCCTGAATCCATTCTCTTCCCTAGCCTGGGGGAACGGTGGCAATGGTTATGGATCCCCTGATTCCTCTGGTGCTGGTGATGGTGGGCGCCCTGGGCGTGAGCAGCGTGAAGGTGACGAGCAGCAGCCGCTCGATGCTGGTGGAGCGCCTGGGCAAATACAACCGCCAGCTCTCGCCGGGGCTGTCGTTCGTGCTGCCGGGGGTGGAGAAGGTGGTGAGCCACGAATCCCTCAAGGAGCGGGTGCTGGATATCCCCCCCCAGCAGTGCATCACCCGCGACAACGTGTCGATCGAGGTGGATGCGGTGGTGTATTGGCAGCTGCTGGAGCATTCCCGCGCCTATTACGCGGTGGACAACCTGCAGGCGGCGATGGTGAACCTGGTGCTCACCCAGATCCGGGCCGAGATGGGCAAGCTCGACCTCGACCAGACCTTCACCACCCGCTCGGAGGTGAATGAGGTGCTGCTGCGGGAGCTGGATCAGGCCACCGATCCCTGGGGTGTGAAAGTGACCCGGGTGGAGCTGCGCGACATCCGGCCCACCCCCGGGGTGCAGCAGGCGATGGAGCAGCAGATGACGGCGGAGCGGGAGAAGCGGGCGGCGATCCTGCGCTCGGAGGGGGAGAAGGAATCCCAGCTCAATGCGGCCCGGGGCCGGGCTGAGGCGCTGGTGCTGGATGCGAAGGCCAAGCAGGAGGCGCTTCTGCTGGAGGCCGAAGCCCAGGCCAAGCAGCAGCGGTTGCTGGCCAAGGCCCGGGCGGAGGCCGCCTCGGAGCTGGCCGCTGCGATTGAGGCCAATCCGGCGGCGGCCGAGGGCCTGCGGCTGCTGCTGGCCAAGGACTGGATGGCCATGGGCCAGGAGATGGCCCGCTCCCAGGGGGGCAGCGTGCTGATGGTGGATCCCCAGAGCCCGGCGAGCCTGCTGGCGGCCCTCAAGGGGCTGCAGGAGAAGGGTTGAGCGAGACCCCCTCAGCCCGCCAGGATCGCTTGCAGCCCGGCGCTGTAGATCAGGGCGGTGCAGAGGATGGCGCTGGCCCAGCAGAGGCTGCGCAGGGGGGGGATGTTGGCCACGTAGGCGCCGATGTAGCCGAGCCGCAGGGCGGGATGGAGCCAGGCGGCGCCGAGGGCCACGCCGGTGGGAAGCCAGCCGTGGGCGGCGGCGATGAGGGCCAGCAGGCAGGCGGGGGCGTGGAGGGTGAAGGCCTCGAAGCTGTTCTGGTGGGCCCAGTTGGCCCGTTTGCCCCAGGGGGGCAGCCGGTCGAACATGGCCCGGGGGGCGGCCAGATCGGCGGGGGTGAAATCGGCCTGGGAGCGGGCAGCGCCCAGGGGGATCAGGCTGGCCACCACCACGGCACCGGAGAGCACGAGCGACCAGGCAAAGGCCGCCCCGGGCGCCAGGCCAAGGCCGCCGGTGGCGGCGAGGAGGGCAGGGAGGGGAAGCACGGGGCTCATGGCGCGGCGGCGGGCAGGTGCTCCTTTCTAGGGGGGCCACCGGCCCGGGAGTGGGTGGCGCGATGGGACAGACCTTTTAGGGTTGGGGTTCCCGCCCAGCGTTCTGTCCATGGCCGACAGCTTCTCCTTTGATGTGGTGAGCGATTTCGATCGCCAGGAGTTGGTGAATGCGGTGGATCAGGTGCGGCGGGAGGTGGCCCAGCGCTACGACCTCAAGGATTCCAAGACGGAGATTGAGCTGGAGGAGGCCAGTCTCACCATCACCACCGCCAGCGACATGACCCTGGAGGCGGTGAACGACGTGCTGCGGCAGAAGGCCACCAAGCGCAATCTGTCGCTGAAGATCTTCGATTTCCAGGCCAGCGAAGCGGTGGGCGGCAACCG
This sequence comes from Cyanobacteriota bacterium, assembly GCA_035285785.1. Classification (GTDB taxonomy): domain Bacteria; phylum Cyanobacteriota; class Cyanobacteriia; order PCC-6307; family Cyanobiaceae; genus Cyanobium. Next base: position 8,802 of record JAYKJF010000115.1, on the reverse strand, counting down.
GGTGATGCAGGTGGTGAAGCTGCGCAAGGGGCTGAGCCAGGAGCTGGCCAAAAAGCTCTCCAAAACCGTCCGCGACCAGGTGAAGAAGGTAACCGTGGCGATCCAGGGCGACAGCCTGCGGGTGACCGGCAAAAACAAGGACGACCTGCAGCAGGTGATCCAGCTCCTCAAGCAGGAAGACCTGGAGGTGCCGTTGCAGTTTGAGAACTATCGCTGAGGGGGTATCTCAGGTGCTCTCCCCCTCCGGAGGGATTTCCCCTTCGGTCAGGGCAAGGAAGGTTTGCAACCGGGCTCGGTTGGCATCGGAGGGATCGAGCTGGACTCGGGCGGAAAGCAGTGCTGATCGATGCAGCTGAGCAAGGCTCTGCCCCTGGCATTCATGGCTTTCAGCCTGGCGTTCTCTTGCCTCAGCTGCTCGGTTTCTCTCTCGATCCGCTCGGTGTCGTCCCTCACCCGCAAGATGTTGCTCTCGAGCTGTTTCATCCGCTGCTCGTGCGAGGTGACGGAGCCATAGGGGAACGGGTCTCAGCAGCCAGCGCTAGCATTTCGCTAGCAGGTGGGAGAAGTTGGTGAACACCCTGGTGCTTCGGCAGGTGCCTGATGCTCTCTACCGCCGCCTCAAGGCGGTGGCTGCAGCGCACCGCCGCTCGATGAATCAGGAGGCGATTCTGGCCCTGGAGGCCGGTCTGCCGAGCACGCCAATTCCGCGGCGGCCAACGCTCGAGGAGAGCCGGCGTTGGCTGGAGCAGGAAGTGTGGTCTTTGCCGGTGCGCGATGAACGCGGCGCCGACGACATCCTGGGGTACGGAGATGATGGCCTCTGCGGTTGAGTGCAGCCTGGTGATCGACCTGGCTGTCGATACCAGCGCTGTGTTGGCGGTTCTGCTGCGGGAGCCCATCGCTGAGGCTGTCCTCGAACGGTTGTGTCAGGCCGTGCAGCCTGCGCTGGCTGCACCCACACGCACCGAGGTTCTGCTGGTGGCGCTGGTGAAGCTTGGGGAAGTCGGCCAGGAGCGGGCTCGAGAGTTTCTCGATCAGCAGGCCGTCCTCACCGTGGCCTGGGATCAAGAGCTGGCCGATCAAGCCGCCGAGGCCTTTGCACGCTTTGGCCGGGGCCGCCATGCCAGTGGCCTGAATTTTGGTGATTGTTTTTCCTATGCCCTGGCGAAGCGATGGAAGGTGCCGCTTCTGTTTGTCGGCAACGATTTCAGCCGCACCGATCTCGAGGTGGCCCTGTGACAGGACGGCTGCACTTTTTTGTCTCGTGGTTCGTGCCTTAACGGCCAGGCCGGGAGATTCGAATGGGGATCAGGCTTAACTTGCCTATCGTGCGCCCTTTTTTTGAGGTTTTTTCAGACACCCTCGAGGGGCTTGCGGGCCGCGATATAACGCGAGATGCCATTGCTGCAGCTGATAAAGCCGATACAGTGGTGCCGGGACATCACTGGTGAATCACTCTTCTGGCATGAGGGAGGACATCCGACGTCTGCTTCCTCGCCTGATAGAGGTTGTTCCTGCTGAAGGTGCGCCGGAGCCGCCTAAGCAACGGCTGACGCGTTTGGGCCAGGCTTCACTTGCTGGCTTCATCGGCCTCCTCGGATTTGGCATCTATTTGGGGTCGTGGGCGTTCAGCAGCTCCATCGCAAACAGGCTCCAATTTTGTCCCATCCTTAACGACAACGCGCATCAAACAGCCGCTTTGGATGCCCTCACTGTGCTGAAGCGAGGAGATTCAACCAACATGTTGATCTGGAATTACCGGATGAATGACGAGCTGATCAGAGAATTAAAAGGGGCATCCAGGGGGCAGCAGCTGATCTTGAAGCAGCAAAATGCCAGCCTGACCATGCGTCTGAGCAGGCAATGTCATCTGGCTCGTCATTATCGAATGCAGGTGGGCGCTCTGGGTGCGGTTTCCACTGGAGCGGCGGCCATTCTCGTGATCACTGGCATGATCCGCTTGCCAAAAGGAATCGGTGAAGTGTCCCGTTGTGAGCAAGCGATTTTTATCTCTTCGCTGTCTTTATTGGTTCTCACTGTCGGTTATCTCTCGCTTGGTGGTGCTCAGGAACGGGCCCAGTCCAATTGGGAAGATCATCAAATGGGAATTGAGCTTCTGTCTCAGTTCAGGAGCAGTCTGGCGAACAATCAACTCCTGATCTCTCCTGAGCCTGATTCAAACACGCCGGCGGACAAACCTCCGCTTCCTCTGAGCACTCCAGCGGTGGTTGCAGAACTGGTGAACAGGTTTGATCGGAGGCTGCTGGCCATCCACCACGGATCGGTGAAATTGAACACCAGCTTCGCCCGTGAAACCTACGACAGGCTGCTGCGGGAGCGGCAGCCGCCTGATAGCAATCCACTGCCCAATAGCCCCTGATGGCCCGCGGCGGGTGCGTTGCTAGAACCAATGAAAAGCCTTCTGCGCTCCTTCATGGCCAGCACCGTCTCCCAGTTCGCCATCGATCTTGTGAAGGAGTTTGAGGGCTGTTCCCTGCAGGCCTACCCAGATCCCCTGAGTGGTGGGGAGCCCTTCACCATTGGTTGGGGCACCACCGTCTATCCCGATGGACGACGCGTCCGACCAGGGGAGACGATCACCCAAGAGGATGCGGACAAGTGTCTGGTGACCACGCTGCAGGAGCACTACTGGCAGCCGATCAGCGGCACAATCCCCCATTGGGTCGACATGCACCCCAAGATGCAGTCGGCCCTGTGCAGCTTCGCCTACAACCTCGGCGCCGATTTCTTCGGCAACGGCGGCTTCAACACCATCACCGCCTGCTTGCGGGAAAAACGCTGGAATGATGTGCCCAAGGCCCTGCTGTTGTATGTGAATCCAGGCACCAATGTGGAAGCTGGCCTGCGCCGCCGCCGCACGGCCGAGGGGGATCTCTGGTCGTCCGGTCTGGCCGAGCTGATGGGGAGTGGCCAGCCGGCGGCCGCCAATGAGATCTACGAAGCCATCACGGAAACCTTCCTCAAGAAAGACAATCTGGATTCCACCCAGCTCGCCCCCCATCAGTTGGTGCCCGTGGAAACGGGCAAGCAATACAAAACGGAGGCGTTGTTGCAACAGGCTGGAAACGCGATCCAGGTGCGGCTCGCCTATGGGGCGGGCGACTGGTGGCTCTACCTGCCCCATTGGAAAAAGGCGGGAGCGGTGACGAACAGCGCCGGGACCACACCAGCGGTTGCGGCCCAGTCCCCGGTGAGCATCGTCAGTGGCCCCCATCTCCTTGAGGTTCCTTACAGGTCACAGCGCGACAATGTGGAGAATCCCACCGGCAGCTGCAATGTCACCTCCATTGCGATGTGCCTCCTCTTCCTTGGCATGAAGGATCAGCCTGGGTTGCAGCTGGAGGACGACCTTTACCGCAAGATGGAGCAGCGGGGTTGGGACAGGCACGACCCCCAGGCGATGAAAAACCTGATCGAATCCTTTCAGGGGTTCCGGGACATCTTTCGTGTGGATGGCAGTTTCCAGAACATTCGCAGCTCCATCGACGCTGGCAATCCGGTGATCATTCATGGCTACTTCACCGGATCAGGCCATATCGTCGTGATCTGTGGCTATGACGACAAGGGATTCATCGTCAATGATCCCTATGGCGAATGGTTCAGCAGCGGTTACGACACGAGCCGCAGCGGCAAGATGCTGCATTACTCCTACGGGATGATGGCCCACACCTGCTCCCCCGAAAGCGAGGCGGATCCAAGGAACTGCTGGTATCACACCGTTTTCAGGGTGTGATCGGGTTTTTCTGTTCAGGGCTTTTGGGGAAAACAAAGGGGGGCCTGACGTCCCCCACCCCAGCCCCTCTGCAGAGGACAGCGATCGACTCACCATTCACCGGTGCGATGAAGGCGGTGTTGGCGCGCACGGTGCAGGTGGTGGATGTTCCTCGATGCTTCAGGCGGGCATCGAACAGAAGATGGATCGGCAGCACCTTCACCCTCACCACACTCTTGCCCTGCTGGAAGGACAGCGGTGAAGGGGAGGAGGGGGACAGATCGGTTTCAATCACCGATCCATATTTCAGGGCAAGAAGGGCCTGCCCTTTTTCATTGCGACACAACAGCCCCCTGGGATCCCTGTCGACGACGAGCCAATAGCGTTGGGGATGAACGCCGCGAAATCCACTCACGGAAATCGAGGGAAAATCACCATCTCCAGCGGGTTTGACCACATCCGGCACCTGGGCTGTGGCCGCCGACGCGAGCACCAGGTTGAGGGAAGCGAGCCAACACCCGAAGGCAACGGAACGAAGCGGGTGAGTCCGAGAGAGATGGAAGGACAACATGGTGAAGCCTCGAGCTGCCATTTTAAAGCAAGACAGACGCTTCTCATTAAGCCAGGTTTGGTGTTTTGTCCTCACAAGCGGGAGGTTTCGTAGGGCTACTTCCCTCAGTTGACAACCTTTCTATCCGGCCGGATTGGGGACCAATCAGCAAGAAAAGGGCCGCAAATCCTATTGTTCCATTGATAAACCTTTTTTGGCAAATGCTTCACTGGCTGTAGCGTGGAATACAATTATGGGTTCGAATGCACCTCGCTGCCGCTTCGATCCATGCCTGCCACGACGACCCCATTCCCCCGTGCCCATGGTCTGCTGGAGCTGGTTCTGCCCCAGTGGCGGGCGCTGCTGCAGGGGTGGGCCGTGGATGGTTCGATCAGCCGGGCGGCCCATCTGGCATTCCGCCTCGATGGGGATCCATCGGTGCTCAAGGGAGTGGTTGGCGCATGGGAAGGAGGGAATTTCAGTGGACTTCCTCCGATCGAACTCCTGCCTGCAGAGTCCATCCCCGGAGCGGCGGGGGCTTACGCGTTCAGCACCGGCACGATCTATCTGAATGCCGACTGGCTTGCCACAGCCACCCCAGAGCAGGTGGTTGCCGTGCTCACCGAGGAGCTGGGCCACCACCTGGATGGCCTGCTCAACGCGGTCGACACCCCTGGCGATGAAGGGGAGCTGTTTGCCGCGCTGCTGCAGGGAAATGGGGTGATCGGCGCCCAGAAGCTCCAGCGTCTGCTCACGGAAAACGATCACGGCAGCGTTGAGGCGAACGGACAGGTGCTGGAGGTGGAGCAGGCCACGGTGACCAGCACCCCGATCCGTGTTGCTTTCCCGGGCCGCACGAATGGAGAGTTTCGGAATGGAGGTGCATTCGCCGCCCTGAGGGGCGATGGCTCCGTCGTCACCTGGGGAGGGGGGAACGATGGCGGCGACAGCAGTACGGTAGCGGCCCGGCTCGCCTCTGGTGTCAGCCAGATTTTCTCCAATCCAAGTGCGTTTGCGGCCCTGAAGGCTGATGGTTCCGTTGTCACCTGGGGGTATCAATCCCCGTCCTCTAATATCAGTCCCGATGCCACCCGCCTCTCCTCTGGCGTCATCCAGATCTCCTCTACGGAAGTGGCGTTTGCGGCCCTGAAGGCCAATGGCTCAGTCGTTACCTGGGGGAGCCCCAACTTTGGTGGTGACAGCAGTGCGGTGGCGGCCCGCCTCGCCTCCGGTGTCACCCAGATTTTCTCGCATGGCGACGCCTTTGCCGCCCTGAAGGGGGATGGCTCCGTTGTCACCTGGGGGAATCCATCCGGATTCTTTACGATCAGTCCCAATGTCTCCGCCCTTGCTTCGGGTGTTATCAAGATCTTCTCCACCTACAGCGCCTTTGCGGCTCTGAAAGCGGATGGATCCGTCAGCACATGGGGTGGCGATGGTTCCGGCGGCGACAGCCGTGCAGTGGCGGCTCGCCTCACCTCCGGCGTCACCGATATCTTCTCCTGCTTTGGCGCCTTTGCGGCCCTGAAGAGCGATGGCTCCGTTGTCACTTGGGGGGATCCATCCAGGGGCGGCAACAGCAGTGCTGTGGCAGACCGCCTCGCTTCCGGTGTCACCAAGATCTTTTCCACTGGCTTCGCTTTTGCGGCCCTGAAAGGCGATGGTTCCGTTGTCACCTGGGGGGATTCCGACACTGGCGGCAATAGCAGTGCGGTGGCGCCCAGGCTTGCTTCGGGTGTCACCCAGATCTTTTCCACGGGCCAAGCCTTCGCGGCCCTGAAGGACGATGGTTCCGTTGTCACCTGGGGGAATTCCAGCTGGGGCGGCAACAGTGGTGCGGTGGCGGACCGCCTCGCCTCCGGTGTCACCCGGATCTTCTCCTCGACCGGCGCTTTTGCGGCCCTGAAGGGTGATGGCTCCGTTGTCACCTGGGGGGATGTCAGCTATGGCGGTGCTAGCAGCGCAGTCGCGGCCCGTCTCGCCTCTGGCGTCACCCAGATTTTTGCCAATTCCTTTGCTTTCGCGGCCCTCAAGGCCGATGGCACGGTTGTCACCTGGGGGAGCGCAGCGAGTGGTGGCGACAGCAGTGCGGTGGCCAACAAGCTCACCAATGTGGTGGGCTTCGCCAACCCGTTCACCGACGATCGGCTGGTGACGTTTGATCCGCCATCCCCTACTCCCACTCCGCCACCCTCGGATCCCACCACCCCCTGGATCACCGCTCTGGCCGGAGTGAATTGGAGCACGGTGACTTCTGCGGCGCTGCTGGGTGCCTTGCCAAAGAGTGCAACCAATCAATTCAGCATCTCGCTGCCACGTCTCTCCCAACCATCCAGCTATACGTTGGTGTTCACGGGGCAGAACATGCAGATTAAAAATATCTTTAATCCAAGTGCCTCCTCCAGCTGGGGGGGAACGGTGAGCAAGCTGGAACTCAAGCAAGGTGCCACCGTTGTCGCCTCTGCAGCCATCAGGTCAACCGCACTCTCTGAGATCGCACAGAAGATTCTCGCCGATCTTGGCGATGCATCCCCAGGGCTGGGGCGGCCCACCGTGGAGTTTTTGCAGCAGCGGCTGAATGTGTCGCTTCCCTCCTTTGCCATCGCCCCCCTGGCGGCCAACAGGGGCGAGGGCTACAGCGGCCCCACGCCTTTCACGTTCACGGTGAGCCGCCTGGGAAACTCTGCGGCTGCGGGAAGTGTGCGCTGGAGGGCGGCAGGATCTGGTTCCAAGCCCACCGATGGTGCGGATTTCAGCGGTGTCACCAGCGGCACCCTCTCCTTTGCCGCCGGCCAGTCCAGCCGCATCCTCACCATCAACGCCGCCGGTGATCTCCGCCAGGAGAACGATGAAACCTTCTCTGTCACGCTTTCGTCCCCCACGGGCGGAATCCTCGGCAGCACAGCTGTAGCCGCCGCCACCATCCGCAATGACGATTTCATTGGGGATGGCAACCCCAACACCCTCAGAGGGGGCAACCTGCCCGATTGGATCGATGGTCGGGCGGGTGCAGACACGCTCACCGGTGGTGCTGCAGGCGATCGGTTCGGCTTCAGCTTTGGCCACTCCTCGATCCCGGCTCCGGATCGCATCACCGATTTTCAGATCGGTGTTGACAAGATCGACCTGATCACCGCAAGCGGTGGTGCTCTCCCCCCGCCGACGGCACTGACCCGTGCAGCCAACAACAGCACTGCCCCAACCCTCTCCGCGCTCGCTGTGTCCGTTTTCCTCGATGCCAATGGAGCTGTGGCAGGCAACCAGCCCCTTGCTGCCAACAGGGCTACCCTGGTGGTGGCCACCAACCCAGTTATCGCAGGCACCTATCTGTTCATCAACGACGGCAACGCCGCCAGAAGCAACAGCAACGACCTCCTCATCAACATCTCGGGTCATTCCGGTGCCCTGCCCGGGCTGGGGGTGATCCCGGTGGGCTCATTCTTCCTCTGAAGGGCACGGGGGAGTGGAGCTGCCATTGAGCTGCTCCAGAAGATGGGGCGGGCCCAGCTGTTCCAGGGTGAAATGGGCCCCATAACTGCGGGTGGGTTGCTGGGAATAGAAGTGCAGGGGACGCTGGGGATGCAGCCACTGCCAGCGGTTGTTCAGACGACTCCGAACCCGCAGGCCGAACTGCAACCCTCTTCGCCACCAGGGCGGCGAAGGCCTCCAGCCCAGGCTGCCGCTGACCGCTGGATCCAGCAGACCCCGCAACCCACCGGCCAGGGCCGGGCGCAGAAGGGGCGGCCAATCGCTCAGGAGCATGGCCAGGGTGGCTTCCGCCACCTGCTGATTGCTGGGAGCCATCCGAAAGACATCGTCTTCCACCCGTTGGTTCCAGGCCATCAGGGCCTGGAGGGTGGTGGGGATGTGGCGGATGCCCATCAGCCCTCCCACATGCCTCCAGAAGCGAAACAGGGCCTGCTGCTCCGGTGGGGTGAGGGAGCGCCAGCCATACCGCTCCAGCCAGCGAATGGGTTCGGCCACAAAGGTGGAGAGCACGTAGATGAAATCCTCGTTGCCGATGGCGTAGTGGCCATGGATCCCGTTCATGCGACGGATCACCGCCGAGCCGATCGGGCTGTCGGGCCCATGGCGCAGCAGCTCCGCCACCATCAACGCCGTGTCGTCGTAGCGCTTGCGCGGTCGCTGTTCAAATTCGCCGGTGGTGTGCAGCAAGCCGGAGATCGCAGGCACGCAGAACGTCTTGAGCAGGGCCAGCTCCAGGGCGCGGTTGATGTCCCAGGGAAAGGTGTGCCCCGCCAGCTCGCGGCACAGGGTGAGGGCTTCGCTGTCCAGTGGCGTGGGGCTATGGGACAAGGCCTGTCTCCCCCTCCGTCCAGGGACTCACCCGATCCGCCAGGGCCAGGCAGCGATCCATCTCCTCCCAGAGCAGTTCCCGGCGCTCGGCGCTGACGGCGTAGGAGCGGTGGTGCAGATCCCGCCCCACATAGCGCAGGGCCTCGCAGATGCGCCGCCAGTCGTCGGGGGTGAGGTCGGTGGTCGGGGTCATGGGGGAAGT
>JAYKJF010000114.1:0-9289 GCA_035285785.1 Cyanobacteriota bacterium | reverse complement strand
GGTCGTGGGTGACATACACCGTGGTGGTGCCCAGCTGGCGCTGGAGCTCCACGATCTGGGTGCGGGTGCCCGTGCGCAGCTTGGCGTCCAGGTTGCTGAGGGGTTCATCCATCAGGAACACATCGGGTTGGCGGGCAATGGCCCGACCCAGGGCCACCCGCTGCTTCTGCCCGCCGGAGAGTTCCTTCGGCAGCCGCTCCAGCAGGGGCTCCAGCTCCAGCATCCGGGCCACCTCGGCGATGCGCCCCTCAATCCGCTCCTCCCGCGCCGAGGGAAGCCGGAGGGCGGCGGGCCAGGGGCGGCTGAAGCGATGGAGGCCGTCCTGCAGCTGCTCGGCCAGGGAGCGGGTCTGGCGGCGCCGCAGGCCGAAACCCAGGTTGCCTTCCACCGACAGGTGGGGATAGAGCGCATAGCTCTGAAACACCATCGCCACATTCCGCTGGGAGGGCCGGAGCCCACTCACGGGCTGGCCCCCCACGTAGATCTCCCCATCGGTGGGGCGATCGAGCCCGGCCAGCAGGCGCAGCAGGGTGCTCTTGCCACACCCCGAGGGACCCACCAGCACCAGAAATTCCCCGTCGGCGATGGCCAGATCCAGCTCATGCAGCACGGTCACAGGGTCCCCTCCCCGCCGGGGGGGATAGGTCTTGCTCACCTGTGCAAACCGAACCTCGGCCAAACCTGTGCTCCGACCGGCGGATCCTAAGGTTGCTCCAATGCAGTTCATCGACCAGGCCCGCATCACGGTGCGCGGCGGCCGCGGCGGCGACGGAATCACCGCTTTTCGGCGCGAGAAATATGTGCCCGCAGGGGGCCCCTCCGGTGGGGACGGGGGCAAAGGAGGGGATGTGGTGCTGCGCGCCGACAACAACCTCCAGACCCTGCTGGATTTCAAGTACAAACGCCTGTTTGCCGCAGGCGACGGCATCCGCGGAGGGCCCAACCGCTGCACCGGCGCCAGCAGCCCCACCCTGGTGGTGCCCGTCCCCTGCGGCACGGAGGTGCGCGATGCCCGCACGGGAATCCTGCTGGGGGATCTCACCCAATCGGGCGAGGAGCTGGCGGTGGCCATGGGCGGGCGCGGGGGGCTGGGAAACGCCCACTTCCTGAGCAACCGCAACCGGGCCCCGGAACGTCACACCGAAGGCAAGGAGGGGGAGGAGTGGATGCTCCAGCTGGAGCTGAAGCTGTTGGCGGAGGTGGGCATCATCGGGCTGCCCAACGCGGGCAAGAGCACCCTGATCTCCGTGCTCTCAGCGGCCCGGCCCAAGATTGCCGACTATCCCTTCACCACCCTGGTGCCCAACCTGGGCGTGGTGCGCAAGCCCAGCGGGGACGGCACCGTGTTCGCCGATATTCCAGGCCTGATCGAAGGGGCCGCTTCAGGGGCCGGACTGGGCCATGATTTTTTGAGGCACATTGAGCGCACCAAGCTGTTGGTGCATCTTCTCGATGCCAATTCCGAGGATGTGGTGGCCGATCTGGCCGTGGTGGAGAAAGAGCTGGACAGCTACGGCCATGGCCTGGCCGAGAAACCTCGCCTGGTGGTGCTCAACAAGGCGGATGTACTGGATGAGGCCGCCCAGGTGGACAAGCTCGCTGCCGTGGAACGCTGGGGGGAGGGAGCCGCCTGGATTCAAAGGCGACCCCTCCTGATCTCAGCTGCCACCTCCCAGGGGTTGGATCCCCTAAAGGAGGCTGTGTGGCAGCAACTGGACGGGGATCAGTCGTCGTAAACCCGGCACTCGGGCGCTTCCGGGTTCAGGTCGCAGAACACTTCCAGTGGGGTGGGGTCGTGGCTGTCTTCCGGGTGGTGCGACTTGAACTCCTCGAGGCCCTTCAGCTCCTCCTCCAGGTGACGGACCTTGCCGAGATCTCCCTGGGCACGAGCCTGCTCGATGTCTTGTTTGTCTTTTTCAATGTGCTCGTCGATGCTTTTCATGACAGACGGCCGCGGTTGCCGGCGGAAGTTCACGGGGCCCACCTTACGGGGCCCGTCGACCAAGCGCCTTCCCCATGTGCGCTGGTGCTGATGAAAAGGATCAGGCCCTCCGTCAGACCACCCGCTCGCTGAGGGCGAGCCAGCGCTCCTCCCCGGCTGCGATCCGCTCCACCAGCTCGGCCAGCGCCGTACTGAGCTGCTCCCGTTCGCTGAACGACACGGCCGATCCCACCAGGGCGATCTGCTGCTCCAGGGATCGCCGCTCCTCCTCCCAATGGGGGAGATCCCGCTCCAGGGCCTCCAATTCCCGGCTTTCCCTGTTGCTGAGCCGCTGAACGGCGCCCGCACCCCCGCGGGGGCGCGCAGGGGGGGGCGCCGCCGTTGGGGGCGCCTTCGGGGCCACGGTGGCGGCGGCAGCCTTCTGGGCTTCGAGGTAGGTGCTGTAGTTGCCCTCAAACCGGCGCATCTGGCCGTTGCCCAGCACAAACAGGCGGTCGACGGTGCGATCCAGAAACCAACGGTCGTGGGACACCACCACCACGCAGCCGCGGAAATCCTCCAGGAAGTCTTCCAACACCGCCAGGGTGGCCACATCCAGATCGTTGGTGGGTTCGTCCAACAGGAGCACGTTGGGGGCTTCCATCAACAGCCGGCACAGATGGAGCCGGCGGCGCTCCCCGCCGGAGAGCCTGGCCACGGGTTGGTGCTGCTGGGCGGGCGGAAACAGAAAGCGCTCCAGCAGCTGGGAGGCACTGAGTTCCTTGCCGTCCACCTGCACCCGGGTGGCCGCCTCGTTCACCACGTCGATCACCTTGCGCGTCTGGGGGCCATCCAGCACGGCGCTGTGCTGATCAAACACCGCCAACCGCACGGTTTCCCCCAGCTCCAGCACCCCGCCGCTGGGCGCACGACGACCCGAGAGCACCTCCAGCAGGGTGGATTTGCCCACCCCGTTGGGCCCGATGATCCCCACCCGGTCTTCGGGCGCGAAGTCGTAGGTGAAATCCGCCAGCAGGGGGCGATCTGCCACGGCCACGGCCAGCTGCTCGGCCCGGATCACCCGTTTGCCCAGCCGTTGGGCGGTGGCGGCCATCTCCAGCCGGGCCCGGCCCTTGCTGGGGCCGGCCTCCTGAAGGGCGGCGATGCGCTGCAGCCGGGCCTTCTGCTTGGTGCTGCGCGCCTTGGGACCTTGCCGGAGCCAGGCCAGCTCGCGCCGGAGGGTGGAGCGATAGGTGGCTTCGGCCGCCGCGGCCACCACCTCCTCCTGGGCCCGCTGTTCGAGATAGGTGGCGTAGTTGCCGGCGTAGTCCCGGGCTTCCCCCCCGTCCACCGCCACGATGCGGCGGGTCACCCGATCGAGCAGGTAGCGATCGTGGGTGACGAGCACCACGGCGCCGGGATAGCGATCCAGCCAGCTCTGGAGCCACTCCACCCCCTCCGCATCCAGGTGGTTGGTGGGTTCATCGAGCAACAGCACATCGGGCTGGGCCACCAGGGCCTGGGCCAGGGCCACCCGACGCCGGTTGCCCCCCGAGAGGGAGCCCATCGTGCGTCCGAGCACCTCGGGACCCGATCCGATGCCCAGCCGATCGAGCACGGTGTGGCAATCCCGCTCCAGATCCCAGGCCTGCCGGGCATCCATCTGGAGCTGCACCTCCGCCAGGCGGGCCAGCAACGGGGCTGAGGCTGGGGATGAAGCGTCCGGATCCGCGCTCAGGGCCACCGAGAGGCGCTCATAGTCCCGCAGCAGCTCCATGCGCTCGCCGCCCCCCTGAAACACATGCTCCAGCACGGTGGCCGCCGGATCAAAGGCGGGCTCCTGATCCAGCAGCACCACCTCCAGACGCGCCTGGCACTGGCGTCGGCCCTGCTGCAGCGGCTCCACCCCCGCGAGAATCCGGAGCAGGGTGGATTTGCCCGCCCCATTCGGGCCGATCAGCCCCAGCCGATCCCCTGCGGCCACGGTGAGATCCAGATCGCGGAAGAGGATCCGCAGCCCGAAATCCTTGCTGGCACCCTCCAGGCGAATCAATGTCACAGGGTCGCCTGCTCCAGATGGGCAAACACACTTTTGTCGCCTACATCCGCGGCGGCGGGCATGGGGAATTTGCGCAGGCAGAGCACCAGCAGCAGGCTCGCCTGAAGGGTCAGCAGAGCGAGGGTGGTGGACACCGGCAGCAGGCCGGTGAGCCGGCCCAGCAGGGCCAGGGGCAGCAGCAGGGTCACGCCGATGGCCTCCGGGCGCCGGAAACAGAAGAATTCCTTGAAGCCGATTCCCGTGAGGGCCGCAAAGAACGGCCCCACCGCCAGGATCGCCAGGGGGCGGCTCCAGGCGTCCCCCACCATCGCCGCCGGCGTCAGCCAGAAGGCCAACGCCCCGAAACCGAGGCATCCCACCAGCCAGAAGAGCTGGAGGGCTCGGTGCAGGGGTCGCAGATAGATGTGGATCCAGCGCAGGGCCAGCCCCAGGCCCACCGCCATCACCACCAGCCAGGGCCAGAGCCAGCGGCTGCCCCACTGGTGCCACTGCAGGGCCAGGGCCAGCTGGGCCACGGCCACGCTGGTGAGGGCCAGGCGATAGCCCCGCACCTCCCGCCGATCCGCGGCCGTGATCGTGTAAGGGCCATAGACCCCCTCAAACACGGGATCGGCGGCAGGAGGGGAGGAAGAAGCCGGGCCGCTCATGGAAGGGTGGGGGGAGTGCTGTTCACCAGTGTGGCCAGATCCGGCCCTGCTGGGACAAGGCCCGAGGGATGAAGGGGGAACAGGGCACCGAAATAATCCTGCCGCCATTGGTCGGCAAAGCAGGTGGAGGCCACCCCCGGCAGGGCAAAGAACCGGGCCCGCCAGCGCCAGAGGGCGGGCAGCTGCCAGAGGGGCCGCTGGCTGCAGCCGAACAGGGGGGCGTACACCATCTCCCAGCGGATGAGGGTGGGGAAGAGCACCACATCCGCCAGGGTGGGCACTTCGGCGCTGCAGAGCCAGTGCCGACCGCCCGCCTCCTGCTGCTGCAGGGCCTGCTCCGCCTCCTCCAGCGCCGCAAACAGGGCGGCCTGGTCGGCGTCGTAGGCCCGCTGGGTGCGGGCGAAGCCACAGCGGTAGACGCCGTCGTTCACGGCCTCCTGAAAGCGGGCCCGCCAGCGGCCGATGGCCTCCGCGGTGGCGGCGGGCTCCAGATCCGGAGCACCGGCCGGGGCAGGCCAGCGGTTGAGCAACTCGATCACCCGGGCGCTCTCATTCACCAGGATCCGCCCCGAGCTCTGCTGCACCAACAGGGGCACGGTGGCCCGGGCCTGGTGGTTGCCCCCGCTGCGGCGGTAGAGCTCCGCCAGGGTGGTGCAACCCAGAAACGGTTCGGGAAAGCGCCAGCGACCCGCCTCCGGATCGGGCTCCACCCGCTGCAGGCTCAGGCTGTCCCCCAGCCCCCGCAGGGTCCACACCAGCCAGGCCCGGTGGGCCCAGGGGCAGCTGCGGCCCACGATCAGGCCATAAGCGCCCCGCCCCCCAGCGTCCTCCGGCAGCGGCGGCAGGGCGGTGAAGGCCCCCTCTGGCCGGCGGTAGTGGCCCTCAGGGTCGGCAGGAGCCAGCCCGCCCATCAGCTGCAGCCATTGCCAGTGCCAGAACGCCCGCACACGGCGCACAAGGGCGGGAGGGGGCGCCATCGGCCGCACACAACTGCCCCAACTCTGCGTCAGGCTGGGGCCAACGGATGGGGCGGGCGATGGTGGCAGGGAGCAGCGACGGGGCAGCCAGGGTGCTGGTGGTGGGGGGCACCCACGGCAACGAGCGCAATGGGGTGCAGCTGCTGGAGCACTGGCGCCAAGTGCCGGGCAGCCTGGCCACCGCGGGCCTTGCCATGGCTTACACCCTGGGCAACCCCGGGGCCATCGCAGCGTGCCGGCGCTACCTGGAGCGGGATCTCAACCGCAGCTTTGCCCCGGAGCTGCTGGCAGGAGGCCTCCAGCAGCCGGTGGAGGTGGTTCGGGCCCGGGAGCTGCTGGCGGCCTGGGGCCCCGAAGCAGACACACCCTGCACCGTGGTGCTCGACCTGCACAGCACCACGGCCGCCATGGGCAATTGCCTGGTGGTGTACGGCCGAAGGCCGGCCGACCTGGCCCTGGCGGCGGGGATGCAGGCCCGGCTGGGATTACCGATCTATCTCCATGAAGGGGATCCGGCCCAGAGCGGCTATCTGGCGGAACGCTGGCCCTGCGGCCTGGCGATCGAGGTGGGCCCCGTGCCCCAGGGGGTGGTGAAGGCCACCATCTGCCGGCAAACCCAGCTGGCGGTGGAGACGGCCCTGGCCGTGCTGGCAGAGGCCCGGCAGGGAGGATGCCACCTTCCCAGGCAGGTGGTGATTCATCACCATCTGCGCAGTCTTGATCTGCCAAGGGATGGCAAGGGAATCCCAACCGCCCGGGTGCATGCTCTCCGCCAGGATCGCGATTGGCAGCCCATGGTGTCTGGGGATCCCCTCTTTGAAACCCTGGAGGGAACCACCCTGTCTTGGGAGCCGGAAGCGGGCGATCCAGCGGTTGTGTGGCCCGTGTTCATCAATGAAGCGGCTTATGAAGAGAAAGGAATCGCCCTGAGCCTGACGGAACGAAAACTCTGGCCTGCGGATACCCAGTGGGGAAGCGCTTTGGTCGCCTTGATGCAATAAAAAGGCCGCCCGAAGGCGGCCAGGACGATGATCACCCTGCAGCAAGCCCGATGCCTACCGGGTGGAAGCGAAATCCGGATAGGCCTCCATGCCGTGCTCGCCGATGTCAAGGCCCTCGATCTCCTCAGGCTCGGTGACACGAATGCCGTTGAAAAAGGCACCGATGATCGACCAGAGAATCCAGGACGCCAGGATGGAGAAGAGGGCGAACGCCAGGACCCCAACGATCTGGATGCCCAGCTGATTGAAGCCATGGCCTGTCAGGAGGCCCTTGTCCTTGTTGAACAGCCCCACGGCCAGGGTGGCCCAGATGCCACAGGTGCCATGGACGGAGAAGGCACCGACCGGATCATCGATCTTGAGGGAATCGATGAACATCACCGAAAACACCACGAGCACCCCTGCGATGAAGCCCACAATCCAGGCTGAGGGCATGGAATAGGCATCACAGCCGGCTGTGATGCCCACCAGACCCGCCAGGATGCCATTGATGGTCATGGTGAGGTCGGGCTTCCCGCCCATCAGTTGGCTGGTGAGGGTGCCTGCGATTCCCCCTGCTGCCGCGCCCAGAGTGGTGGTGACGGCGATGTAGGGCACCTCAGGTGCCATGGAGAGCCAGGAGCCGGGGTTGAAGCCATACCAGCCGATCCAGAGGATCAGGCAACCCAGCGTTGCGATGGCCAGGTTGTGACCCGGAATGGCCTGGGGCTTGTCGTTCAAGAATTTGCCGATGCGGGGTCCGAGGATCAGGGCACCAACCAAACCCGACCAGGCGCCAAAGGAATGGACCACGGTTGAACCGGCAAAATCGATGAACCCGAGTTTGTTCAGCCAACCCTCCCCCACATTCCACTGCCAGGAACCGGAGATGGGATAAAGAATGCCGACAAGGATCAGGGAAAAGATTACGAAGGGAGCGAATTTGATCCGCTCCGCCACCAGACCGGAAACAATCGTTGCTGCGGTGCCTGCGAATGCAGCTTGAAAGAGGAAATCAACGCTCGGCACCAGCTTCCCATCCTTGATCATCTCCGGAGTAACGGAAGGATCAAAGAACAAACCACCAAATTTCAGCCAGCCTGGGATCACCCAGTCGGCGTTATACATAACCTTGTAGCCGATGAACCAATAAGCGGTAACGGCAAGGGCAAAGACAATCAGATTTTTTGCCAGAATGTTGACGGCATTCTTCTGACGGCAGAGCCCAGCCTCCACCATGGCAAAGCCGGCATTCATGAAAATCACCAACACTGCACAGATCAGCAGAAAGAGGTTGTTGGCGAGAAAGGCCGGAGTGAGTTCGGGGAGCTCAGCGGCTTTGGCAGAAAGGTTGAACAACCCCAACCCCAGCAGGGCAACGGGAACGCACGCCAGCCAGGTGAGCATGCGGGGGTTTTGAACTCCTTTCAACCCCAGAAAGAGTCGGAGCGGAGCGTTTTGCAGACTGTCTGAAGAAGGCTTTCGGGAGGATGGCCTGTCCCAGAACAAACGGGATTGGGTCATGGGGGATAGGTAAAAGCTCCTGATCTGCAGCAAGGAAACGATCCAAAGGTCGCAAACTTGCAGCACAGGGCCTGGACAGACGCATTATTCAGACCCCTCCCCACAGCAATTGTATCCGAATTAACAATGAGCCCAAGGTGAAGGCCCTCGCGCCAGGCGGCTCATAAAGATTGTTTACGGATTACCCAAACTGTTCTTGATGAACAAAATCAAATCGGTAGACATGGATCAAGCAGCTTTTGCCTCCATGGCCACCCCCCTCCGTTATCGCGGCCTTCCTTACGAGAAGGACTCCCATGACCATCCCTCCAGCCATCCGGTGGAGCACACCTATCGCGGCCACCACTATCTGGCCCCCCTCCTCCATGAGGTGGCCCGATCCGACACGAAGGCCGACCTTTGCTATCGCGGCCACCACTACGTGAGCCACCGCGACCAGGTGAACCGTCACAGCTGAATCCGCCAGCCAAATCCCATCGCCGGGGCTCAAGGGTGCAGAAAGGCCTGCACCCTTGAGCCCTTTGCTCTGGAGCACAGCTCATCCACACACAAAGGTGCTCTGCTCCTTGGTGCAGGGCAGATCGGTCTGGCTGCCATCGGCCCAATAGATGCGCAAGCGGTCGTCTTCGCTGCCCATGCGCAGGGTGAGGGATTTGATCACCCCTGCCGGCGGCTTGCCCGCCTTGTCGGCCCCGTCCTCGCTGCGCACGGACAGCTTGTTGAGGCGCTGCTCCAGCTGCTGAATCCTGAGATCCACCCGATCGAGCCGCTGGCTCTCAGCGCTGGGGCCCCGCTGGCAGCCGGTGGCTGTCAGGGCCACCACCAACAGGGAGCAGCCCAACGCCGCGGAACGGGCCACCCGGCGGCAAAAACGGGAGGGAACGGGAGGAACGGTGGGGGCCACAGCGGAAGACCGAACGCCTCTCCCTCTTAGCCCCCGCCGGTGGTTCCGGCCAGCGGATGGCCATCGGGATCCCGGAGCTCCCGATTCGCTGAAGGAAAGCGGGCCTGGACGAACCCAACCGCCCGAGCCGTGACCCGGCCTACGGGGCGCGCTTCAACCTTTCTTCATGAAGCCCCTTCACAATTGCCGCAACAGTCCGTTACACTTCGCAGCGACGGGGGCCAGGTCGGCTTTCCGTCCTTCCATCCGTCCCTCGCAATTCCCCTCGGGGATTGCT
>JAYKJF010000113.1:0-42405 GCA_035285785.1 Cyanobacteriota bacterium | reverse complement strand
TCTGGCCTCCCAGATCCCCCAGGCCGTGCTGGCCGGCATCGCCCTCAAAGTGGGTGTGGACATCGTCGACTGGGGTTTCCTGAAGAGGGCTCACCTGATCTCCATCAAGGGCGCCCTGATCATGTATCTGGTGATCGCCCTCACCGTGCTGGTGGATCTGATCGCAGCAGTGGGAATCGGCGTTTTCATCGCCAACATCCTGACGATCGACAAGATGAGCTCGCTGCAGGCGAAATCGGTGAAGTCAATCAGCACCGGCGATGGCGATCTGATGCTTCCCGAGAACGAGAGGGCTCTGCTGGATCAGGGCAAAGGCAAGGTGCTGTTGTTCCAGCTCAATGGCGCCATGATTTTTGGGGTTGCCAAGGCGATTGGCCGAGAGCACAACGCAATCAGCGACTGCCAGGCGGTGATTTTTGATCTTTCCGAGGTGTCTCACCTGGGAGTCACCGCAGCCCTGGCAGTCGAGAACGCTGTGGAGGAGGCGATTGAGCAAGGGCGGCAGGTGTTTGTGGTGGGTGCCGCAGGCACCACCCAGAGGCGGCTTGAAAAACTCGGTCTGTACAAGAAACTGCCCCCCGAGCGCACCAACCTCAGCCGCTCTGAAGCGCTGGTGCAGGCCGTAGCAGGCCTGACCTGAGCGTCGTCCAGGCTGCTTTGCGAGAGCAGCCCCTAAGGCAGCAATAAAGAATCAGCGGCTTTCCGAGGCCGCTTTTTAATGATTAGCCTCTGAATCTTGCCGCAGAACCGCGGTATTGAATTGCAACACAGGCTTCACAGCCGCAACAGACAAGACACTCTCACACCCAGGAGGAAGAAATCCTCCGTAGGATCCTGAAATAAACCCATGAAGTGGATGTTAGTCCACTGTTTGGGCCAGCGCGATTCGTTGATCTTGCTTGATCAGCGTCTCGCTTCCCATGACCATTGTGATCACCCTGAGCCATGGACCTGTTCAGCGACAAGCGCTTCCTGAAGGCCATTCACAGCTACGAACGCACATTGGCCAAGGCCCTTGCCCTGCTGCTTGCTGTAGTGATCGGGTTTGCCACGATTGAATTGCTGGTGCAATCGGGCTTCAAGATCAGCCAATGGCAGACGGATTGGTTCAACGGAGATCTGATCAAGCTGCTCGATCGCCTGTTGCTGATCTTCATCGCACTGGAGGTGTTGCAGAACGTGATGGCCTATCTGCGCGACCAGGTGGTGCAGATCGAGCTGGTGCTCCTCACCGCGCTCACGGCTGTGGCACGGAAGGTGATCGTGCTGCCGCCAGGCACCGAGAGCAAAGCCCCCCTGATGGCCGGCTTTGGCCTGATCGTTGTGGGCCTCGCCACGGCTTACTGGCTCATCCGCAAGGCGGGACAGGGGGCCAATCGCTCTCTCGATGACGATCCCCAGGGACGGAGCCAATGATCAGCTGCGCTAATTACATTGATTTCGCTTACTACGCCGAAGAAGGTTCGCGAAAACACCCAAAGATCCAATCCATAGATTAACGTCTCCCGACACAATTCGCCTCCCCAACGATGCCTGCGCCACAGAAGCGCCCCAAGGGCCGCTGCGACGCACTCAGCCTCAACATGCGCGCCATCGCCAGCACACCTTTGCTATCCGCTGCTGAGGAGATTCGCCTGGCGCGCCAGGTACAAAAAGGACGGAAACTGCTGGAGGTGAAGGAAGAAATCACCCTTCGCTCCGGTGGCGTGGCCCCGCCTCAGACGGTCTGGGCGGTGGAGGCGGGCCTGACCCAACGGCAACTGCAGCGTTTTCTGCATCGGGCCGAACGGGCCCGGAGTCGCATGGTGCTGGCCAACCTTCGGCTGGTGATCAGCCTGGCCCGGCGCTATCCGCACCGCCCCGGTGAACTGGAGGATCTCATCCAGGAGGGCACCATCGGCCTGATCAAGGCGGTGGAGCGGTTCGACCCCAGCCGCGGTTATCGGTTCTCCACCTACGCCACCTGGTGGATCCGGGAGGGGATCGGAAGCGCCCTCATCACCCGGGGGCGCACCATCCGCCTTCCCTCCACCATGGTGGATCAGCTGAACCGGCTGCGGCAGGTGCAGCAGCAGCTGGCTCAGCAGCTGGGCCGCGATCCCAGCCTGGCGGAACTGGCCGAGGCCACAGGTCTCAGTCCTCTCGACATCCGTGAAGTTCTGTTTCGGGCCCAGGAGCCCCTGAGCCTCGATGCCCAGAGCGGATCAACCAGTGAACTGAAGCTGATTGAAACCCTGGCCTGTCGCACCAGCAACCCGCAGGAACAGCTGGCCATCTCCCTGATGCAGCAGGACATCGCTCAGGTGTTTCGGGATCTGCCCGATCCGGAAGCAACCCTGCTGCGTTTCCGCTACGGGCTCGATACGGAGAAGCCCCTCAGCCTCAGCGCCACAGCGCGGCGCATGGGCATCAGCCGGGACAGGGCCCGCGGCCTGGAACGGCGCGCCAATGCCGCCATCCGGCAGCGCTCGCTCGCCTACCTCGCCTATCTGGAGGCCTGAAGCCAGGGGGAGGTTTGCATCCGTGGGGGAACGATCAAGAAGGCTGATGCCAACGATTGCCAACCCTGCAGATCAGCCTGACCCAACCCGCTTCAGCCCTCCCTACTCTTTGCGCACTCCAGACAAAGGAGTCTGGGCAGAGGAGGAGAGTTAATTCCCCCAGATCTGCCATATTAGTTCATCAACACAGACACAAAGACCCTGCCGCTTTCTCCATGCGTTTAATGCTGGAGATTGCATTGGATTGATTAGCTTCTCCTTTCCTTTTTCCCTTGCACTTTGCCTCCCCATGGCCAGGCGTCGATCTGTTGTGGCTCTCCTCGGCGGAGCCCTCTCCACCACCCTCCTCCTGGGTGGATGTCTCGGGACCCCACCCAGCCGCACCGGCACCCGCACCACCCCATCCCCCCCACCGTTGGCCAATGCCGATGTGGAGGTTCGCGCCATCCATCTTGGTTTTGTGCCCATCCTGGAGGCCGCCCCCCTGGTGATCGGCGTGGAAAAGGGTTTCTTCGCCCGCCATGGCCTGGAGGTGAAGCTCGCCAAGCAATCCAGTTGGTCTACCGCCCGCGACAACGTGGTGCTGGGAAGCACCGGCGGTGGCATCGATGGGGGGCAGTGGCAGCTGCCCATGCCCCAGATGATCAGCGAAGGAGCGCTCACCAACGGCAAGAAGGTGCCGATGACGATCCTGGCGATGCTGATGAGCCAGGGCAACGGCATCGCCGCGGCCAACAGCGTGAAGGAGGGCAACCTCACGGCTGATCTGAAAGCCTCCTCGCCCGGTTTCTTTCAGAGGTTCCAACAGAAGGAGGGGAGGAAATTCCGCGCCGCCTACACCTTCGCCAAGGCCAATCAAGACCTTTGGATCCGCTACTGGCTCGCCGCCGGGGGGGTGAATCCAGAGAAGGACGTGGAACTGCTCACCGTTCCGGCACCGGAAACCCTGCAGGGCATGCGAAACGGCACGATGGAAGCCTTCTCCACGGGCGATCCCTGGCCAACGCGCATCGTCAAAGGAGATGTGGGCTATCTGGCAGCCACCACCGCCCAGATCTGGAAGGTGCACCCCGAGGAATACCTGGCGGTGCGGACCGACTGGGTGGAGAAGCACCCCAAAGCCGCAGTGGCCCTGCTGAAGGGTCTGATCCAGGCGCAGATGTGGCTGGATCAGCCAGAGAACAAAGGAGAAGCCGCCGAAATCCTGTCGTCCCGTAAGTGGTTCAACGTGCCGGTGGATGTGCTGGAGGCCTCCCTCAAAGGGCAAATCAAACTCGGGGCCAAGGGCATCGCCCAGAACGATCCAAAGATGGGCCCGCTCTACTGGAGTAGCGATCGGGGGGTCATCTCCTACCCCTACAGGAGCCTCACCCTCTGGTTCCTGCTGGAGTCGCTGCGCTGGAAGTTCTACCCCGGCACGGTGGACACCGTTGAACAGGCCAAGGCGATCAACGAGCGGGTCACCCGGGAAGATCTCTGGCGCGAGGCGGCACGAGGCGTGGGGGTTCCGGAAGCGGAGATCCCCACCACCTCAAGTCGGGGCAAGGAGGTGTTTTTCGATGGCACCGTCTACGACCCCGCCCAACCCCAGGCCTACCTCAACAGCCTGAAGATCAAAAACTGAAGCCGGCCTAGGGCCCGCTTCAGGCCAAGCCTCCCGCAGGCCCGCTGCATCCGGGACTGCGGTGCCTAGGCGCAAGTCCGCGAACGCCAATCCACAACACCGTCGTCGCCCTCCTTCTCCTGACCTCTCTTCGGAACAATCCCCATGACCCTCACGTCCCCGAGCTCCAGCTTCAGCCCCGGCCAGTGGTGGAAGCACCACCGCAAGGCGATCCTTCCCCCGATCCTTGGCATTGGCGGTTTCCTGCTCTTCTGGCAGCTCAGTTCCAGCCTTGGCCTCACCAAACTCACCGGTCCCCTGAGTCTGTGGACCGATGAACGCACGAGAGAGTTACTGCTCTACCCCTTCTTTGATCGCGGTGGACTCGACAAGGGGCTGTTTCATCACTCCATGAGCAGCCTGGCTCGGGTGGCGATCGGCTACACCCTGGCGGCTCTGGTGGGGATTGCGGTAGGCATTGCCGTGGGCCTCAACAAATCCCTCGATCGGGCGTTTGACCCCCTCTTCCAGTTTCTGCGCATGGTGGCGCCCCTGGCCTGGGTGCCCATCGCACTGGTGCTGTTTCAGCGCAACCAACCGGCAGCCATCTTTGTGATCTTCATCACCTCCATCTGGCCGATCCTGATCAACACCGCCGAAGGGGTGCGCCAGATCCCGCAGGACTACCGCAATGTGGCCCAGGTGCTCCAGATGTCCAAGGGGCGCTTCTTCAGCAAGGTGCTGCTCCCCTCGGCCCTGCCCTATATCTTCACGGGCTTGCGCATCTCCATCGGCCTGGCATGGCTGGCCATCATCGCCGCCGAGATCGTCATGCCGGGCACCCCGGGGATCGGATTCTTCATCTGGGATGCCAACCAGAACGGCTATGTGAGCGAGATTGTGCTGGGCGTGATCTGGATTGGAGCGATCGGCCTGATTCTTGATCGTCTGATGGCCTGGCTGCAGAAGCGCATCACCCCAGGGCAGTGACGACAAAGCATCACCCAACCAATGATTGAGCCATTCAGCCCGATGACCATTCCCTCCCTCCTTCAGCGTCTGCAGCAAGGCCTCACCGCCATCGAAACCGCCCTCACCCGCCGGGAGAATGTTCTGAATTTCCTGATCATTCGCTTTGTTTTGATGACAGGAATGGTGGTTGGTTTTGCCTGGACATTCCTCCATTTGAGCCCCTGATCCCTTACCAAAATCCGCCATGACAACCCTCGTTGAGGTTCAAACCCTCGAGAAAACCTTTCCCCTGATAGGAGGCGGCCACTATCTGGCCCTCAAGGGGATCGATCTGCAGATTCGCAAGGGGGAATTCATTTCCCTGATCGGCCACTCCGGCTGCGGCAAGAGCACCCTGCTCAACATGATCGCCGGTCTCGACCAGCCCACGGGCGGCATCGTGTTGCTGGAAGGGGAGGAGGTGAAGCGTCCCGGCCCCGACAAGATGGTGGTGTTTCAGAACTACTCCCTGCTCCCCTGGCTAACGGTGGCGGAAAACATCGGCCTGGCCGTCGATGAGGTGATGCCCCGGATCAGCAAGGAGGAGCGGGCCACGATCGTGCAGGAGCACATCC
This sequence comes from Cyanobacteriota bacterium, assembly GCA_035285785.1. GTDB lineage: Bacteria > Cyanobacteriota > Cyanobacteriia > PCC-6307 > Cyanobiaceae > Cyanobium. The sequence continues at coordinate 36,715 of JAYKJF010000113.1, read as the reverse complement.
AGATGGTGGGGCTGGGCCACGCCATCGACAAACGTCCCCAGCAGCTCTCCGGGGGCATGCGCCAGCGGGTGGCGATCGCCCGGGCCCTGGCCATCAAACCGAAGCTCCTCCTGCTCGATGAGCCGTTTGGCGCTCTGGATGCCCTCAGTCGGGGCAATCTGCAGGAGAAGCTGATGCAGATCTGCAACGAGCACGAGCTCACCGCCGTCATGGTCACCCACGACGTGGATGAAGCCGTGCTCCTCTCCGATCGCATCGTGATGCTCACCAATGGGCCCGGATCAAAGATCGGTGGAATCCTGGAGGTGGACATTCCCCGGCCCCGCCAGCGGCTCACGGTGGTGCACCACCCGAGCTACTACAGCCTGCGCTCCGAGATGATCTATTTCCTCAACCGCCAGAAGCGGGTGAAGCAGTGGCAGGCCAAGCCCCACAAGGTGCTCGCCCGCCATGGCCTGGAAAAGGTGAATCTGGATCTGGGGTTTGTGCCCCTGGCCGCCTGCGCGCCCCTGGCCATTGCTGAAGCCAAGGGGTTCTTCCAGAAACACGGCCTTGATGCGGTGCAACTGGTGCGGGAAACGAGCTGGCGGGGCGTGGTGGATGGCCTGCTGGATCGCACCCTGGATGCGGCCCTGATGCCCTCCGGCATGCCCGTCTGGATGACGGCCGGCGGCCATGGCGGCGACCCCACCCCGATCGTCTCGGCCCTCACCCTCAGCCGCAACGGCAACGAGGTCACCCTGGCCAAACGGCTCTCGCAGCAGGGGGTGAACACAGTGGACGACTACCGTTCCTGGCTCCACAGCCACGAGCGGGAACCCCACCGCATCGGCATCGTCCATCCCGCCTCCATGCACAACCTGCTGTTGCGCTATTGGCTAGCGGCCAACGGCATCGATCCCGACCACGACGTGCATCTCCAGACCCTGCCCCCCGCCCAGATGCTGGCCGACCTGAAGGACGGGTCCATCGACGGGTACTGCATCGGTGAACCTTGGAACTACCGGGCCAACCGGGAGGGCCACGGGGTGCCGATTGTGGGAGATCTGGAGATCTGGGCGGGCCATCCGGGCAAGGTGCTCGGTGCACGGGAAGACTGGGCGCTGGCCTACCCCAACACCCACATCGCCCTCACCAAGGCTCTGCTGGAGGCCTGCCGCTACTGCGCTGAACCCAGCCACTGGCAGGAAATGAGCGAGCTGCTCAGCGATCGGCGCTACCTGGGCATGAAGGCCGAACTGATCCACTTCAGCGCCCAGACGGGAGATTCCTACGCGCCCCACGGTGAACCCCACCACCTCTTCTTCGGTGCGGGCCTCAACCGGCCCAGCCGTACCGAACACCTCTGGATCATCACCCAACTCGCCCGCTGGGCCGAGATTCCCTTCCCCCGCAACTACGTGGAGATCCTTGAGCGGATCTGCCAGGTGGGTGTGTTCAGCACCGCCGCCCGGGAGCTGGGGCTGGAGGAGGTGAGCTATCAGCGCCAGGGCATCGAGCTTTTCGATGGCCGCCCCTTCAACAGTGAAGACCCCATCGGCTACCTGAACGCTGTGTCGCTCCACCGCGATTTCAGCGTGGCGGAAATTCCGATCGGAGTCCCCCGCGCCATGACGGCCTGATTGGCAGCTCGCCCAGATCCATCCGCCGTCATCCAACGCAGCACATCCACCACCTTGCCTTCCATGACCCTTTCCTCTCCAGCGCCTGGCACCCTCCAGGCGCCCCCGGCGCCGCCCCTGCTGCGCTTCAACGCCCTCGGCAAAACCTACCCCACCCCCACCGGCCCCTATCCGGTGCTGGAGAACGTCAACCTGGATGTGAATCAGGGCGAGTTCATCTGCGTGATCGGCCATTCCGGCTGCGGCAAGAGCACCCTGCTCAACATGGTGTCAGGTTTCGCCACCCCCACCTCCGGGCAGGTGCTGCTCAAGGGCAAACCCATCGAGAGGCCCGGTCCTGATCGCATGGTGGTGTTCCAGGGCTATGCCCTGCTCCCCTGGCTCACTGCCTATGAAAACGTGTATCTGGGCATCGATTCGGTGAAACCGAAGCTGGACAAGGGTGAAAAGCACGCCATCACCATGGAACATCTGGAGCTGGTGGGCCTCACCACGGCGGCGGAGAAGAGAATCACCCAGATCTCCGGTGGCATGAAACAGCGGGTGGCGATCGCCCGGGCCCTGGCCATCCGGCCAGAGGTGTTGATCCTCGATGAGCCCTTCGGCGCTCTCGACGCCATCACCAAGGAGGAGCTTCAGGAGGAGCTGCTCAAGATCTGGAACACCCAGAAATGCACCGTGCTGATGATCACCCACGACATCGACGAGGCGCTGTTTCTCGCCGATCGTCTCGTGATGATGACCAATGGGCCGGCGGCGGGCATCGGGGAGGTGCTCACCATTCCCTTCCCCCGGCCCCGCAGCCGGGAGGACATCATGGAGGACCCCCTCTATTACGAGATGCGCAATCAGGCGCTCGACTTCCTTTACAACCGCTTCGCCCACGACGCGGACGAGGGCTGATGGAGAGGGTGCCGTTCAAGGCAGATAGGGCGATGGTCCGGGTGAGGTGGGATGCACCTTGTGCGGATCCAAGGGTGTGGAGGGCGGCACGGGCTTTGGTCTGAGGGGCTGCGACACAGGGGGGGTGGCGGCAGGGTCCAGCAGCCCGAGCCCGGAGAGGAAGCGCACCAGCCGGGCAGCTGCGCCCGTGATCTCCTGGGCGTTCTGCAGGGTGGGAATCAGCACGGGCCGGGCCTGCTGCAGCAGCACCTGAGCTTCCCGGGAAGCCTGGGCCGCCGTCTCCGCGGTCTGATCGGCCCGGGTGAGCGTCTGATTCGCCTTGGTGAGGGTGCGGCGTACGGCAGGGCCGATCTGCACGCTCTCCCGTTGCAAGGTGCCCGTGAGAGCCCGCACGGAGGGCACGGTGCGCTGGGTTTCGCTGGCGACAGTTTTGGACATGGAGGAGAGATCCCCCATGGAGCGGGAGAGCCTGGTGGTGGAGTGCTGCAGGCTGGCCAGGGACGGGGGCACCTGATGTTTCAGCAGGTTGGCGGTGAGGGCGAGAGTGCCATCGAGTTGCCGGCGCGACTCGGCCAGATCCGCCACCAGCTGGTTGAGATTGGGGGGAGGCTCATAGGCCAGGGCCGGCAAGGGCCTGGAGGCCAGCTCCTTGGGACGGGGATCGGGGCTGAGGCTGACGAAGGGCAGCCCCACGACCCCCACCTGGCTGCTCTGCGCCCGGCTGCGGGGCCCCACCAGATGGCGATAGCGGCCCTGGATCTGAAGGGTCGCCAGCACCGTGGCATCGTCGCGCAGCTGCAGGGTCATCACCCGCCCGATGGGGATGCCGGAGAGACGCACCTCCATCCCCTCCCTGAGCCCATCGGCCTTTGGGGCCACCAGATCCACCGGCACCTGGGCCTCCCCCCAGTGCCGCTCCCGCCCGATCGCCATCAGCAGGGCCAGCAGCAACAGCCCCCCGGAGATCAGGAACAGCCAGCGCTCGCGTGGATCGGCGCCATGGGCTGCAGCGGTGTCATCAGGGATCGGTGGCGTGGGGGTCAAAGAAGGCTGGGGAGAGTGAGGGGACTGACGGCGAGGGTCCAGATGAGCTTGAGCCCCACCATCAGGGCGATTTCCCTGCCGATCAGGTTGCCGATCAAAACGTCAGCAGCAGCGGGGTCCGGGGGGCGCCTCTGGCCTTCCCACAGGCAGAGCAGGGAGGCAGCGGCCAGGTAAAGGGCCGTTCGCAGCAGGGCCGACAGCAGATCCAGCGGCACGATCGACCCCACCGCCTGGGCCAGACCCAGCTCCACCCCCCCCTGGGCGCTGGCCAGGGCCCCGCCCGCCAAGGCGCCCATGAGGGCATGAATCAGGAGCAGCGGACCCACCAGAACGGCGGGTCCCAGGGCCAGCCAAGCCCCGTGGCGTCCTCCCGCCCGGCCCCGCCGCAGCCACTGGGGCGTCAGGCGGGTGAAGGCGATCAGGCCCACCACCAGGGGGCCCACCAGGTGAAGCATGGCCAGCACGAGCAGCCGCAGGGATTGCTGCGAAGACAGCTGCAAACCCTCCTGGAGCAGCCGCACCAGGCCCACCGCAAAGACGGCGCCGATGAGGAGCACCAGGCCTGCGCAGGAGGCTCCATCACGCTCCGCCATCCGCAGCAGGCGCAGGAGCATGGAGAACCACCGCAAACCTGCTCAGGGTGCCGCGAAACCGATCCCTGGCAAGGGTCGCGTCACTTCAGATCTAAGATCGTCTCCGAAGCAGTACGAGGAAACGGTCCTGTTTCACCAGCCGATCTGGGCCCTGGCACTGGTGGCCTTCCTGATCCCCCTGCCCCTGCCGCGCTCCTCCCCCCGGCCCGATGGCAGGGCCTGGCGGGAGCTCCTGGCCGGCTTCCAGGCCCGGGGGGTGGTGGTGCTGACCACCCATCCTCGCTGCCGGGAACCCGATCTTGATGGGCTCTACGTGCATGGCCGCAGGGAGGTGGTGGTGTGCCCCAGGGGGGAACCGAGCACCACCCTGCGCCATGAGGGCTGGCATCTGGTGCAGAACCTTTGCCTCGGAGGCCGCACCTGGCTCTCGCCCCAGACGGTGGAGGCACGCCTCAGCCGCCGCGATCGGGAGGAGCTGGCGGTGTTGGTGCGGCCGGAGCGGCGCCCCTGGGAAGCGGAAGCCCGGGTGATGGCCATGGTGCGACCCGCCGAATACCTCCAGGCTGTCGATCGGGCTTGCATGAGCCAGGGCCTGGATGAGATGTCCAATCTCAAATCCAAGAACAAAGACCAACACAAGTGATGCCGCTTCTGCTCCTCCTACGCTTGTGGAACCATCACGAATTAATCGCTTGCTTAACCCAACGTGAGATTTTGCTGCGCTATCGGGGTTCGCTACTGGGATGGGGCTGGACACTGCTGAATCCATTGATGATGTTAGCGATCTACACCTTTGTATTCTCCACTATTTTCAAGGCGCGCTGGGAAAGCACAGATCACCTGGGACCTGAAGGTTTCGCATTAAACATTTTTGCCGGCATGGTCGTTTTTAATTTGTTTGCTGAATGTGCAAACAAAGCACCAGCACTGATCACCAGCAACAGGAACTACGTCACCAAGATCCGCTTCCCGCTGGAAACCCTCGGATGCTCCACCTTGCTCAGCTCTCTATTCCATGCCTGCACCAGTCTTATAATTCTCTTGATTTTCCGTATCGCAGTGATGGGCTCTATTCCATGGAAAGTGCTTCTCTTGCCTGTGGTGTGGCTTCCCTATCTGCTGCTGACCCTGGCAGGAACATGGTTACTGGCTGCACTTGGGGTCTACCTGAAAGATCTCAACCAGTTCATGGTCATTGTCACAACTGCTCTCACGTTTCTCAGTGGCATATTTTATCCATTATCTGCACTTCCGAGCCCACTAATTCCCATCTTTCGATTGAATCCTCTCGCAACCTGGGTGGAACAGACACGCGGTTTATTAATCATGAATGACATTCCAAGCGCCCTGCAAATGGTGGCGGCCAGCATCGGAGCTCTTGTGGCCTGTGAGTTGAGTCTACGTTTATTTAAAAGAGCAAGTCTTGGCTTCGCCGACGTTCTCTGATGACGAAGTATCTCAACAGAAGCCTTGGACAAGAAACTTCCATTTATGTCCATCGCCTCGAGAAGTGCTATCGGAACTATGGATCCTCCATTGAACGACTACATGAAATCTTTTGGAAAAACAAAAGAACGGATCTTGATGTCACCTGGGCTCTTCGACCATTGAGCCTGAAGGTTCGCAAAGGGGAAACAATCGGTATCATTGGCAAAAATGGATCAGGGAAGAGCACTCTGCTAAAAATGATCTGCGGCGTCTTGAAGCCATCGGGCGGAAGTGTTCAGATTGAAGGGCGATTAGGGGCTCTTTTGGAGCTTGGGAGCGGCTTCAACCCTGAATTCACTGGATTGGAAAACATCTATCTAAACGGTTCGATACTCGGCCTGAGCCAACAAAAGATCAAACAGAAACTAGAGTCGATTCTGTCATTTGCCGACATTGGCAAGTTCATTGAAAGCCCGCTTCGGACCTATTCCAGCGGCATGGCGCTCCGGCTGGCCTTTGCTGTTCAGGCCTGCATTGATCCAGACATTTTAGTGATCGACGAAGCCCTAGCAGTTGGAGATGAGGCTTTTCAAAAGAAGTGCTTCAATCGACTGAGGGAACTAAAAGAGAAAGGAACATCCATCCTATTTGTCACCCATAGCTGCCCAAGCATCATTCAGCACTGCGATCGTGCTCTGCTGCTTGATCAAGGCTATGCACGCTGGCTGGGGAGGCCAGATGTCACAACCACTTTATATCAGCGTCTCCACATGTCCCATGAAAAGAACTGGAATTCAGATCTGATTCAATACGGTCTCAAGCTAACGCGCTCCCGCCAACAGGAGCAGAGGCTCCAACCAGACGCAACAAGCAAGAACGAAACCAGCCATGGCTTCATGGATCCTTCTCTTGAATCCGAATCAAAACAGATTTACCCAAATCAAGGCATCAGAATTGAGAACATTACAATTCTCAACCAGAACGGTCAGGCCATCAATACCCTTACAGTCAACACACCTTTTAGCCTGGTTTTTGACTATTACAGCGAACAGCCCTTTAAGGATCTTCAAATGATGTGCCACATTGCCAATCCCAATGGTGCCAGAATCACCGGCCAAGCATTTCCATCCCTTCAAGGCCTATGGGCTGCTACGAAAGAAGGGGAAAGCTTCTCTATCCGCTTCCATTTCCACGGGGGTCTTTTGCCAGGCCTTTACTTCATTGGTGGCGGAGTCGTATCACCACGTGTCTCAACGTTTTTGCATCGCGTCATTGATTTCAAGGCTCTGCGTATCCTGGACAGACAAAATGGGCAGAGTTTCGGCCTCTGCGACCTGAGCGCGGCACGGGCTGAGTTCATTGCCTCTGAAAACCCAGATCAAGGGCCCTCTTCCCTATGAAGCGGCGACAGCTCGTGCTCTGCGTTGGCATGCACCGCAGCGGCACATCGGTCACAGCCAGCCTGCTGGAGGCGATTGGCCTGCGCCTGCCGGGACAGCTCATCAGCGCCGATGGGCACAACCCAAGAGGCTACTTTGAGAACCGTTCCGTTGTGGAGGCCCAGGAACGGCTTCTGCAGGATCTGGGCTGCTGGTGGCCAACCGAGGCCGCGAGCCATGGCCTGCCCAAGCGGCTCCGCCGAAGTGAGCTTTATCGCACCTATCAGAACTGGCTGACCACATACCTGGAGGAATCCTTTGCCAATGAGGGGCGGCTTCAGCTGGCGATCAAGGATCCAAGGTCCTCCCTGTTGCTTCCCGCCTGGCGCGTGGCAGCAACGCGCCTGGACCTCGAACTGAAGCTGGTGATTTGCTTGCGCAATCCGCGCGATGTTTGTTGGTCCCTGGTCTGGCGGGATGGCCCCCTTGTGGGCATGGGCTGGAAGCGGGCACAGCGCCTGTGGCTCCAGCACTACCGGGCCCTGCTTGTGGAGGGGTATGGGTTGCCGGCAATGGTGGTTCTGTACGAGCACTGGCTCGCACCAAAACTGGCAGTGCCACAGCTGGAGGCTCTGACTCAGTTCCTGGGTCTGATCCCATCCCCCGAACTGAAGGCTGCTGCCCTCAGGCGGGTGCAACCGGAACTGAACCATGGCGGCGACCAGTTGCCACGGGTGGCCAACAGCGTCAGATGGCTGCACAGGGCTCTGGAGCAGACCACAAGCAGGTGTCCAAACCGTAGACTAGGGCTTCTCGCCCGCTGCTGTCGCCTCACCCTCAGCGTTGAACAAAAAATGGTGGAGGCGCGCAGCCACTGGCAACTGTTGAGCTTGCTCACCCTTCCAGACAAGCACAAGCGGCTGGAACCCGCCCTGGATCGTCAGCTGCTGCGGAAACAGCTTGGAGGATCCAGCCTTTGGTGGTACTGGTGGAACTACAGACGATATGAAGATCTGCGCCCTCACCCCCTGATCTCACCCGCCTTCATGAACCAGGAACGGCAACGCTGCGGACTGGCTCCCTTTTGTAGCGCAGGCGACTTGTTTCGGCACCTTCTCGATGCAGATCTGAATCCCTTGAACCCGCACCCCTGGTTCGACTGCCGCACCTACCAGCACCGAAGTCAGCTGCTGGGTCATGCCGGTGAGCATCCGGTGGTGACCTACCTCCGCCGAGCAGCCCAGGGGGTCGCCAATCCCTATCCATCACTCCAGTCGCTTGAGCAGCTCGGAGCCAGTCGACCCCTGTCCCAGCTCGGGGTGCTGCCACCCGCCATCCAGCAGCAAACATCCACGCTTGGTCCAGAAGAAGACCTGGAATGATACGCATCAAAGATCAGTTGAACACTCCTAGTGCCTAGGCTCGCCAGAGGAAAACTTTGGCAAGGCACGTTTGGTATCGGATGAGCAATGCATGTCTTTCAGAGCCTCTGGCACAAAGACCCTCACCTCTATTCACTCCAACCCGGACGTTGCAAGCCCGCCACCCATGGCTGAATCTGCCTCACTGCCACGACCGGGCCATCTGGCCTCCGACCTCGTAACCGCTGCCCCTCGGGCGCCAGAGCCCCGATGAGGGTCTGTCAACAGAGCGTGGCTGTCCACCCAGCCAGGCAAGGGAAACTGATGACCTGCGGCCCAGCCCTGCACCCACAGGGGGACGGCAGCCATCAATGGGAAACGATGCCGGGCCAAGGCACGGAACCAGGAACGGGGGCCCACCAAGGCATAGGCCAAAAAGAGCAACCGGTATCGCCACACCACCAGCCTCCGCGATTCCCACGCCAGGGGGCTCAGTTCAGGCAGAGGACCCGAGCACCCGTCTTCAAAAAACCACTGGCTGCCATCGGGGCAGGGGGCAGGGGGAGTCTTGCAAAGAAAAGCCTGCTGCACCACCCGGAAACGCCCATAGCCCAGATCTTCCATCCGGCGGTGTTGTCGCAGAACATGGCGCAGACTCTCCTTCCCCGTTTCCCAGCTCACGGTGGTGGGACGCACCTCCAGTTGCGCCAGATCAGCGAGCACCACTTCATCAGATCCCTCGATGTCGATCTTGAGAAATCCTGGACAGCCGTAAGAAACCACCATCTCCATCAGACTCAGCGTGGGAACACGCACAGGATCGGAATGGGGTAGGCCGTGGGCTTCGGCGTTTCGGCGCACCCAGCGCAGATCAACGGTGCCCCATTCTGAGTGGGTGGGGTGGGGATAAAACCAAAGAACCTGATCAGCATCTCTCTGGCTGGAACCCACTACGGCGGCATGCACCAGAATCAAACGATGAGCTTCAATGGCGGCCGCAAAGCGCTGGTGACCCGCCATGATCAGCTCTGCGTTGGCATCCACCGCCACAACACGCCGACCAAGGGCGAGGTAGTAACCAGTATCTTCACCGCGATGGAACCCCAGGTCGAAGACCAGATCAGGGTGGATCCCAGCGAATGCCATAGCTTTGCTCCATCAACCTGTAGGTGGAATCGAGCTGGTCCCTGATCCAGTTTCGCACTGGCCTCGACACGGTCTTGTCTTCGCCGTCCCCCCTGTTCGCAGCCACCATTGGAGGTAAAGGTTGGGGGTCAAGTTGCAGAAAGAGCAGCAACTGACGCCAGACCAGGAGAGGTTGTTGGAACAGATCCTCACTGCGAAGCAAGAGGAGCTGACCGGCCGAAAAACGCTGCAGGTACCGTGGCAATTGCTGCTCATAGCGACTGCGAGCCAGATAACTGTGCTCCTGATGACTTGGATGCCTGCCATCATCTGCCACCAGACAAGCCGAAGATCCCATCAGCCGAACAGGCTCCACCCGCAGCGCCGCCTCCAGGTCGAGCGTCTCCAAGCCAAGTCGGTAGGAATGGAAATACTGGGACAACGTGCGCGCCACAGGATCTCGAAGCAGCACAATCAAGCGAGCCTGAGGCAAAAGAGCCTGAATGCGCCGCGGGGCTTCTGGGTGGAACAGGTAGTAAGGGGTAATCTCGCCCCTGATCTGGTCCGGGGCGGCCCTAAGGAAGTGATTCCCATACCACCTGGGCCCGCGGCCGTAGTGCAAACTGAAAAAATGCAGCTCCTTCTCCTGCGGCAAGAAAACCTGCGGGTGACCCGACAACAAGGCATGCAACGTGGTGGTGCCTCCCTTTTGAGTTCCCACACATACAAAATGTGGCAACCTGTCGCCACCCGGCTCGTTCATAGACCCTTGGCATGACCCCCGACATTACGATTGCGATTCCTGCCTATCAAGGGAAACAAACCGTTTGCGCTTGCCTCAAGGCGATCGAGCAGGCGGCTGATGGCTGGAATCATGAGATTCTGGTGATCGAAAGCTCCAAAGACGGCAGCAGAGAGCTGATTCAGCAAGAGTTTCCCAGCGTTGTTGTGATTGGTGCCCCCTGCCGCCTGTCAGCCGGAGAAGCACGCAACCTGGCTGTCCAGCATGCCCGCGGCCACTGGCTGTTTTTCGTCGACCAGGATTGCCTGGTTCCCATCGACTGGATACCAAGACTCCTGCAACATCTCAAGACGGAGGGCGTGGGAGGCGCAGGAGGATCAATTGCCGTTGCGAATCCCAAGAACATCTCAGGCTGGTGTGTCTTTTTCCTAGAGTTCTTACATCACTTTCCCAATGGTCACGGGGCATTAAAAACCGACAATTTTTTGATTGGAGCCAACAGCTCCTGGCGTACTGAAATCTTGAAACAAACAGCCTTCCCCGCTCAAACCTTGGGAGAAGACCTTCATCTCAGTGAGCGGGTCAAAGCACTTGGTTATACCATTATCTACGATTCATCCGTCACTGTCTATCACTACAATCGATCAGGTTGGCAAGAGTTCCGGCGCTACTGCCGCGCAATGGGCAGAGCCGCAGGATCGGATCAGCAGCACATCGGTGGCTGGCAAATCAGGCTGATCAAGCGATTTCCCTTGCTGGTCTTTGCCATCCCCCTGATTATCCTGCCACTGATCGCCTGGCGCTTACGAACGGCTCCCACCTCCTACTTGCCACGATTCTTGATCCTATTACCCTGCTGCCTTTGGGGCCAGTTGATGTGGGCCAAGGAATTCCGCATGGTGATTCTCCTTACGCGATATAGAGAAGCTGCCAACGCTTTGCTCTAAGCAGCCAGCCCAGAAAATAGCATGTTAATATAATCATACGACGCCTTGAAATCTTGAGCAAGCCTCAAATCATCGCGTTCCACCTTCCTCAATACCATCGGATCCCTGAAAATGATTTCTGGTGGGGTGAAGGCTTCACAGACTGGACAAACGTCCGAAAAGCACAACCAAGATATCCAGGGCACTGCCTACCTGTTCAGCCCAGGCATCAGCGTTACTACGACATGCTTGACCCTGGCACTCATTCCTGGCAGGCAGCTTTAGCAAAAAAGTATGGCATTGATGGTTTTTGTTACTACCATTATTGGTTTCGTGGCAAACAGTTACTGGAGAAACCCTGTGAGCACATTCTTGTCTCTGGAGAGCCTCAATTCCCCTTTTGCTTTTCCTGGGCCAATGAAAGCTGGACCAGAAGTTGGGACGGAAGCAAGCGGAGCGTCCTCATGGCGCAAGACTATGGAACAGAAGCAGACTGGAAAAATCATTTCAACTACCTATTACCTTTCTTCAAGGATCCACGATACATCACCCATGAAGGTTGCCCGCTGTTTCTCATCTATCGTCCCGGCCTTTTTCCAGAGTTGGAGCACATGATCCACTGCTGGAATCGATGGAGTCAGGCTGCTGGTCTGAAAGGCGTGAGCTTTATCAAAACAAAAACCTACTTTGATGGCAGAGTGGGAGGCAAGGAATTTGCAGCTTCTGTTAATTTTGAGCCGTGGTCTACCTATATCCGTCATCAATCTCTTCATCGCCAATTCACCACCTTACTCAAGAGAGGATCGGTCCGACTGGCCAACATGTTTGGAGCCGAGAAAATATTTCTTTACTCCTATGATCGGATTTGGGCTGATCTGCTGAACCGTACGTACAGCCAGAGGGATTTCCCAGGCGCATTTGTTAGCTGGGACAACACACCCCGACGCGGTCGTCAATCAACGATCGTGGCGGGCTCTACGCCAGAAAAGTTTGGCAGATACATGGCCAAGCTCATCAGAACTGCGCAACGGGATGGATCTCCCTTCATCTTTGTCAATGCCTGGAATGAATGGGCTGAGGGCGCCTACCTGGAGCCCGATGAGCGGCATGGATACGACTACCTGACCGAGCTTTTGGCTGCCATCCAATCATGAATGCCATCTCTAGGGCTCCACATCTAGGTCGGGATTGCGACCATCCATTAGACTTCTTTACGATTCAGGCACCCTCCACTTGCAGCCGCCCCAATTGAAGGTTGGAATCATCGGTGCTGGCCCTGCTGGACTGACAGCCGGATACATTCTTGCGGAAGCGGGAATCGCCGTTGATGTTTTTGAAGCTGCTGACAGCATTGGCGGCATCTCCCGCACCGTCGTGTACAAAGGTTTTCGTTTTGATATCGGAGGCCATCGTTTCTTTTCAAAATCCAAGGAGATCGAACACCTGTGGAATAAAATTCTTCCCGAAGAGATGCTTGAAAATGAGCGCTTGTCACGCATTTATTACAAAGGCAAGTTTTACAGTTATCCCCTGGATGCCGGCGAAGTTATTGAAAATCTTGGCAAACGTGAATCCCTGTTAAGTATCATCTCTTACCTGAAGGCAAAACTACAACCCAATCCCCAGCCGGACAATCTTGAGGATTGGGTCACCAGTAAATTTGGTGCACGGCTCTATCGCACGTTCTTCAAGAGTTACACCGAAAAGGTCTGGGGAAGGCCTTGCACCGAAATCGCAGCCGATTGGGCAGCGCAGCGCATCAAGGGTTTATCCCTCACCACTGCTGCCCTGGCCTCCCTGCGCCCTGCCCCCCCAACCAACAACGGCAACCGATCCGCACAGATCAAAACCCTCATCAAAACCTTCCGCTATCCCCGCCTCGGGCCCGGGATGATGTGGGAGGCGGCAGCCGACCAGATTCAAGCCCGGGGGGGAGCGATCCACCTCAACACCCCCATCGTGGGCTTCCATCACGATCCCCACCGCAGCACCTGGCAACTGGAGGTGAAGGGATCCTCCAAACGGCATGGCCCCTACCAGCACCTGATCAGCTCGGCCCCCTTGCGTGCGGTGATCCGCGCCGTGCACCCCAAACTTCCCACCAACATCCAGGAAGCCGCCGCCAACCTCACCTATCGCGACTTCATGCTGGTGGCTCTGATTCTAAGGGATCAACCCACATTTCCCGACCAGTGGCTTTATATTCACGACCCCGATCTGAAAGTCGGGAGAATTCAGAATTTCAAGAACTGGTCGCCAGCCATGCTCGATGGTACTGGGCGCCTCTGCTATGGAATGGAATACTTTTGCTTTGAAAATGATGCTCTCTGGAGCCTGCCCGACCAGGATCTGATCGCCTTCGCCACGAAGGAACTCATTCAGCTGCAACTGGCTGATGCGGGCGATGTCGTCGACGGTTGCGTGGTACGCCAAGCCAAAGCCTATCCCGTCTACGACAAGCACTACCAGCACCAAATTGATCTCATCAGAGCCTCCCTGGCCAGCCGCTGCCCCGGGCTCCATCAGGTGGGGCGCAACGGCATGCACCGCTACAACAATCAGGACCATTCAATGATGACCGGGATCCTCGCGGCCAGGGCGATTCTCGATCCCTCCTCCCCCCTGGATCCCTGGCTGGTGAACCAGGATGCGGAATACATCGAAGCGAGCCACAGAGCCGCCCAGGATTGAGTGGTCCCCTTCCATTTCCCGCCAATCGTTGCAACCTGGACGGCCACCACACCGGTTTCCAGGCTGATTCGTCAGACCGCAAGCCGGCACAAGCAGCTGCTTCTGGGCAATCTCGCCTTCACCCTTCTGCTCGGTGCCTCGGAAGCCTGCCTCTTTGCGGTGATCTATCGCACCCTGCGCGTCCTCACCGGCACACCCCTGCCTGAATCGCTTGGTTTACCGCGGAGCACGGTGTTTCTCCTGCTCCTGGGATCCCTCCTGGTGCTGCAAACGATCGCAAGCATCAGCCGCGCCATGACCGGCACCCTCTCCGGCCGCTTCGCCGCCCGCTGTCAGGCCGAAGTGGTGCCCCAGGTGCACCGCTTCATCCTCAATCTCAGCTACGGCTGCGCCAGCAGGTTCCGCATCGGCGACCTCGCCCACCGGGCGTCCCTCGCCCCCCTCGCCATCCAGACGGAGATCGAGCAGGCGAGCCTGATCCTCAGCGATGCCCTGCTGGGGACCATCTATCTGGTGGTGCTGGTGCTGATTTCCCCCTGGATGATGCTCCTGGCCACGGTTCTGATTCTGGGCATGGTTTACACCCAATCCCAGCTCCGTCCCCGCATCCGCCAGGCGGCCCGTGAGGTGGAGCAGCACCAACGCCAGATCGCTTCAGCCCTCACCGCTGATCTGCAGGTGTTGCGGCTGCTGCACAGCAGCGCCGCCACGGAGCGGGCGAACGGATCCTTTCAGCGGCGCCTGAAGGGATTGGAAGAGAAGCTGCGCCGGCTGAGCCTGGTCCGCAGCCTGATGGAGCCCTGCGGCGAACTGATTCCCATGCTGGCTGCCGTCTGCCTCGGCCTTCTCAGCTGGCAGCTCAGCGGAGGCCGTCCGGAATTGCTGATTCCTGGCCTGGCCACCTTCGTGCTCGCCCTGCAACGGCTCAACCTCCGGTTCGCCAAACTCGGCCTGAGCCTCAACCTGCTGGCGGAAAATCAGGCCCGCATCGAGCTGCTGGATGATCTCCTGCAACCTGAAGGCAAAACCTTCCGCCGGCGCGGTGGATATCCCTTCCAGAGACTGCAGCAGGCGATCCGATTCGAAGGGGTGAGCCTGCGCTACCCCGAGCGGCCCAAGGCTTCCGTTCACGATCTGCACTTCACCCTCCCCCGGGGCTCCACCCTGGCCCTGGTGGGAGCCTCCGGTGCAGGCAAATCCACCATCGCCGATCTGCTTGTCGGCCTGCTCAACCCAACCGCAGGCCACATCCTCATCGATGGGGTGGATCTCCAGCATCTGGATCTCAACAGCTGGCAGGGGCACCTGGGCGTGGTGAGCCAGGAGGTGCTCCTGCTGAACGACACCATCGCCGCCAATATCGCTTTTGGCATGGATGAGGCCATTCCCCTGGAGGCGATCCAGAGGGCCGCCCAGGCCGCCTGCGCCGACGCGTTCATCCGAGCCCTTCCCGCCGGTTACGCCACCCTGATCGGGGAACATGGGCACCGCCTCAGCGGCGGACAGCGCCAGCGCCTTTCCCTGGCCCGGGCGATCCTGCGCCAGCCGGAGATCCTGATCCTCGATGAGGCCACGAGCGCCCTCGACAGCCACTCCGAAGCCCAGGTGCATGAAGCCATCCAGGCCTTCAGCAGCGGCCGCACCGTGCTGGCCATCGCCCATCGGCTCAGCTCCATCCGCGATGCCTCCCAGATTCTGGTGATGGAGGGGGGGGAGATCGTGGAGCGGGGGACCCACGAGAGCCTGCTGGCCGCCGGCGGCCGCTACGCCGCTTTCTGGCAGATCCAGCAGCAGAGCCCCTCTGCCGTTCCCCTTGCCCAGCCATGAGCGCCGACACCCTCAGCCTGATCATGCCCACGATCGACTGGGGGCCAACCTTTCAGCGCTGTGTTCTCGCTGCCGCCAACGCCCTGCACCAGGGGGATCAGCTGATCGTGGTCTTTGACGGCACCGCCCCGCCGCCGCCGGACTGGCTGCTGAACAGCGGAGCCACCCTGCTGCAGACGGACCACCGACAGGGTCCTGCCGCGGCCCGCAATCGTGCAGCCGCCCAAGCCCGTGGGCCGATCCTGTGGTTCGTGGATGCCGATGTGGAGCTCCACGCCGATGCCGGCGCCCGCCTCCGGGCGGCTTTCACCAGAGATCCAGGGCTGGCCGCCGTCTTCGGCAGCTACGACGCCGATCCAGCGGCACCGGGCCTGGTGAGTCGGTTTCGCAACCTGCTCCACCATCACACCCACACAAGCCATCCGGGACCGGCGAGCACCTTCTGGGCCGGCTGCGGAGCCGTGCGTCGTGCCCCCTTCCTCGCCCTGGGGGGCTTCGACGCCCAGACCTATCCCCAGCCCTCCATCGAAGACATCGACTTCGGACTCCGGCTCCATCGGGCCGGCGAGCGCATCCTGCTGGATCCAACGATCCAGGGCACCCATCACAAACACTGGACCTTTGGACGGATGCTCCACACCGACATTCAACGGCGGGCCATCCCCTGGAGCCGCTTGCTGCTGAAAGGGAACAGCCCAACCGCCCCATTGAATCTCGACCCAACGGCCAAGGTGAGCAGCCTCCTGGTGCTGCTCACACTTCTGGGCGCAGCATCCCTCCCCTTCCTTCCGGCCCTGTGGCCCGTTCCCCTGGCGAGCCTTGGATGGATCATCGTTCTCAACCGAAGGTTCTATGGACTGTGTCTGGAGCGGGGAGGGGCCCGGCTCAGCCTGGCGGCCATCGGCCTCCATGGGCTGTATTTCCTCTACTCCGTCCTTTCCTTTGGTTGGGTGCTGATGGAGCAAACCCTGCGGGCCCCACGCTGGCGGAGCCTGCAGTGGGGGCTCCTCGCTCTCCTGCTGATCGGCAGCGTGCTCTCCCTGCTGGATGGCGCGAACGCCAGCTTCACGCATCCGAAGGCGGATCTGATCACCCGATTCAGGGAATACGCCGTTTTCCGCGAAGGGCTCTATCCGATGCACGCCTTGGTGCCCCATGCCGTAGGGCCGAACTTCCCCTTTTCCGTCTATCCCCCCTACGCCCTCCCAATGTTTGCGATGTTCTTTGGCATCGGCGGCTTGGCCCAGGGTTGGGCCGTGGTGTGGGGCCTGAGCATCATCTCCCTCGGCCTGATCGGTTGGATCGGCTGGCGCACCCTTCGCTTCGCCGGACCAGCTCCTGCGCTGCTGGGCGCCCTGGCCCCTCTGGCCATCAGTGGAAACAGCTACTGCCTCTTCCAGGGGCAGTTTTCCATCCTCTGCATGGGGTTGATCAGCCTCCAGTGGCTCCTGTTGAACCGACAGAAACCCCTGGCAGCCGGGGTCTGCTGGGCTGCCGCCATGCTCAAACCCCAGATCGCCCTCGCCTTTGCCCTTCCATTCCTCAGACGTCCCAACCGCATGGGGTTGATGGTGGGCCTGACAGCACTGCTCGGGCTGGGGGCGACGGCCCTCGCCCATACGGACGTCTCTCTCCTGCGCTATGTGGAGGTTTGGATGAAACCGGGCCGATTCCGCTATGCCCACGCGGGAACGATCAACCTGATGCATCTTCTGGGACCTGCCGCCGCCACCCTGCTCCTCCTGGTCCTGGCAGGGGTTTTCACCATGGGGCAGTTGGCCAGGCGCGGCCCGGTCGCCCATTCCGTTCTGCCGTCCCTGACGAGGGCACTGGATCGCGGCGCACCGACCCTGAAACTTCAGGCCCTCAGCGGAGTGATTGGAAGCGTGGTGTTTTACCACCACCCCTACGACAACATCATGCTGTATCCGGCACTGCTGGCCCTGTTTCGGCAATCCCTGCAGAAGCGGGACGGGTGGACCACGGTGCTAGCCATCACCATGGCGATCACCCTCTGGGCACCCATGCATTGGGTCGCCAACAGCACAGGGTTCCAGACGTTTTCAGCAGGGGTGTCGATCCTTGTCGGTCTTACCCTGCTGAGGAACCCACAACCAGAAGGCCTCCAGCCATCAGAGTCGACAGGGCTACCAGTCGGGCCCAGCCCTGGGGCATCTGACGGAGCAACAGAGCCGAGCCGCCGCTGATCAGCACAGAAGACAACAGGGCGCCGGCCCACCACACCACAGGACTCCCTTCGGCAGGAACCTCCATCCCATGGAGCATGCCGTGGACCGCCACGCCGGCAGCAACCAGAACCCCAGTGAACAGGGGAATGGCGCGATTTGCGGCTCCTCGTTGGCTCCAGGTCAGCGTGAGGGCCGCCACAGCCATGACGGCCAAGGCCGCCAGGGGCTCCAGCAGAGGCACTGTGGATCCACCCTGACCCGCAAGCGCTCCAATCAGCCCTCCGCCCAGAGCCCATGGCAGCAGCAGGAAAGAAAGCTGAGAAGCCGCCGTGCCAACGGCGAGAAGCATCAACAGGTGATCCAACCCCAGTAAAGGGTGGAGCAGGCCCGCGAGGGCGCCTCCCCCGGCGGTGCCATGGGCCTCAGCCGGGTGAGCTCCCAGCGCCAACACCGCAATGGCGGCAAGGGCTGTGGTGGGCAGGAAAAAACGTTTCATGGGAGATCTCGGTCCAAGCCGACTCTTGACCCTCAGCAATCAGGAGGGTCCGACTTGTCCACTATGGAGGGTCAGGGCCCCGTCTGCCCATGGGAAGGACCGACGGGGTGGACCGCGCAGGGCATCCACAACCTGCCCATGGCATGCACCCCCACACAGCCCAATTCGCTGGCTTTGCGAAGGGCCTCAGCCTTGCTGGGATAGGCAAAGAGCCTCTCACTGGCTGATGGGGAGGCCTGGCCGTGGGGATGGCTCGCGCTGTGGTGGCCATGGGCTGCTCCTCCAGCCAGACGCTTCACACCCATGCCTTCCACCCCGGCCCACCAGACCCCCATCACATTCACCCCCGCCACCAACACCCCCATTCCCACCACGCAGAGGTTGACCAGGCCCATTCCCACCGCGCCGATGCTGAACACCCCCATCGGAACGACGCCGATGCTCACCACGCCCATCGGCACAATGCCGATGCTCACCACACCCAGCGGGGCGATACCGATGGCGAGGCGCTTGGGTGGTGCCCCACATCCCCGCTCCGGAGGGCCGGGCACCTGAGGGGGTGGGGAGGGTTCGGGTGGTACCACGATGGATTCAGTGGGAATGGACATCCCCATGGCGATCGCAGGGCATCCACCGGTCACCCATCTGGTGGGCCCCGGTGCAGTGGAACTGCTTGGCCGCCTTCTCCGCCTCAGCCTTGGTGCCATAGGTGGCGGGAACAGCGCTTGAGCTGCTGGAAGCCTTCTGGGCCCATGCCTCCACCGGCATGGCGCACGCCATCAACACAAGGATGGCCAGAGGGAGGGACAGCCTCATCACACAACATGCAGCCCGGCAACCCTAGGGGCCTTCGCCGCCCATTGCCTGGCCCACACCCCTACGTCGTGTAATCGGCGTTGATGCGCACATATTGATCGGAGAGGTCGCACCCCCAGGCCCTCCCCTCCCCTGGACCGGGGCCCACCACCAGCCGGATGAGGACCGTGTCATCCACCAGGTAGGTGCCGGCGGCGCGCTCCCGCATGTAAGCCGAAGCGGCAGGCCGGTCAAAGGGAAGGGGTTGGCCCGCGTCCATCAGCTGGTGGTCTCCCAGCCAGAGGGCCACCGCCTGGGGATCAAAGGCCACCCCAGCCCGACCCGCCGCCGCCACGATCCGGCCCCAGTTGGGATCACGGCCATGGATGGCGCACTTCACCAGCGACGACCCGCAGACGGTGCGTGCGATGCGACGCGCAGCCTCCCCATCGGAAGCCCCCTCCACCTGCACTTCGATCAGGCAGGTGGCCCCTTCCCCATCCCGGGCGATCGCTTTGGCCAGGTGTTGCGACACCGCCGTCAGGCCGGCTTCCAGCGCATCGAAGTGTGCGGGGCTCAGGGGCTCTCCGGCGGCAAAGGCCAGGTAAGTGTCGTTGGTGCTGGTGTCGCCGTCCACCGTGATCGCATTGAACGAACGCTCCACCGCCCGCTTCACCATGGCCTGCCACAGATCGGAGGGCACCCCCGCATCGCAGGTGAGATACCCCAGCATCGTGGCCATAGCGGGGTGGATCATCCCCGACCCCTTGGCCATGCCGCCGATCCGCACCGAGCGGCCGTCCAGAACGGCCTCCAGGGCGATCTGCTTCTCCACCAGATCCGTGGTGAGAATGGCCCGCGCTGCCGCTGTGCCCCCCTCCGTGCTGAGGGCAGCCACCAGAGGGCCCAGTCCGGCCAGCAGCCGATCCATGGGGATCGGTACCCCGATCACCCCGGTGGAGCAGATCAAGATCTCCTCCGGCGCCACACCCAGCCGCTCCGCGAGGGCGGCCGTCGCCGCCAGGCTGTCCACCCGTCCCCGCTCACCGGTACAGGCATTGGCCTGGCCCGAATTGATCAGCACGGCGCGGGCCCTGCCGCCGGAGGCCCCCAGCCGCTCCGCACACAGATCCACGCAGGCGGCCCGCACCACCGTGGTGGTGAACGTGCCGGCACAGACCGCCCCCTGGGGGGCCAGGAGCAAGGCCAGATCAGGACGGCCGGATGCTTTCAGGCCCGCGGTGCTGCCCGCCGCCTGAAACCCCCGGGGTGCCGTCACGCCACCGGGAAGGGGAGACCAAAGCTGCGCCACCAGGCCCCGACAAACTGCTTCCATCTTGTCTCGCCAGGGCAAGATGGGCCCACCCACCACAGGGTTTGCCGCATGGCCACGGCCCCACCACCGAAAACCCAACCGCGGCAGGCCCGCCGTGAACCCTCCCCTCCGTCTCCCCGCTGGCGGCGTTGGCTTCTGCTCGGGCTGATCTTCGGGCTTGGCTACGGCATCACCCAGCGGCTCCTGGAGGTGCCCTGGGGTCAGGGAACGCCGAAGGCTCCCGCGTTCAAGGAGAAGTCGCCCCCCAGTGGCACCACGCTGGAGGAGATGCGGCAGCGCCAAGGGGAGACACCCAAGCCCCTGCCCGCCGACCTGGAGGAGCTCGGCCGCCAGCAGCGGGAGGAAAAGGAACAGGAACAGGAGGCCGAACAGGAGGAGGAGATCGAACGAAACCGGGAGACGCCGGTTGAGAAGAAGCGCAAAGAGGTGGATCCTTCGATCGATCGGAATCCATCCCCCACCAGCCCAGCCCAGCCCCCCACCCTGGTGCCCCCTCCCCCCGTACCGCCGCCCCTGCTGCCACCTCCTCCCCTTCCCCCGCAGCAGAGCGCCCCACCGGCGTCCCAGGGCCCCCTCGAACCGCCCCCACCCTTGCCCTGATCTGCCACAGTGCGCCATGGCGCCGGACCCGTGATGAGCACCCCGCAATCTCTCCTTCAGGCCACGATCAACCGGCTCTCTGCCCGTCTGGGAAGCCAGCTGGCGGATCGGGTGGCGGAGCTTGCCGTGTTGGCGCAGGATGCCCCCCAGCGGCTCCAGCAGGAATTCAGCCTCTTCTGGGAAGAGGTGCAACAGGAAGCTCGCCGGCTCGACCAGGGAGACTCCGCCCCTGCAGCGGAGAGGACGGCCACCCCCTCCAGCGATCCCCAGGATCAGATTGATGCCCTGCGGGCCCAGGTGGCCACCCTGGCGCGCAAATTGGATTCCCCCCTCCGTGGGGGTGGGCCCGCGGGGTCTGTTTGATGGAGGGCTGGACGCGCCCCCTGCGGATCTGGTGGC
Organism: Cyanobacteriota bacterium; assembly: GCA_035285785.1. GTDB lineage: Bacteria > Cyanobacteriota > Cyanobacteriia > PCC-6307 > Cyanobiaceae > Cyanobium. The sequence goes on along the minus strand of JAYKJF010000113.1, from coordinate 15,259 downwards.
TGGCGCTGAGGCTGCTGACAACCCTCTGGTGGGATGGTCGCTCCTGGAGCTACCCGGGGGGCATGACCCCAGAGCGCCGGGCCCTGCGGCAGCGACGGCTGGCCCGCTGGCTCACGGGCCAGTTTCTGGATCTGGGGTCGGCTTTCATCAAGGTGGGCCAATTGCTCTCCGCCCGACCGGACGTGCTGCCTGCGGAGGTGGTGGAGGAGCTGGCCAGCCTGCAGGACCGCGTTCCGGCGTTCCCATTCCCCGTGGTGGAATCCATCCTGGAACAGGAGCTCGGCCAGCGACGGCTGGAGATCATTGATCTGGAGGTGGATCCCCTGGGCTCGGCGAGCCTGGCCCAGGTGCACCGGGCCAGCCTGCGCAGTGGTCGCCAGGTGGTGTTCAAGGTGCAGCGCCCGGGCCTGGAGCGCCTGTTTCGCCTCGATCTGGATGTGCTGCAGCAGGTGGCCGCCGCCGTTCAGCGCCATCCCCGTTGGGGGCAGGGGCGCGACTGGATTGCCATTGCCAAGGAATGCCGGCGCGTGCTCCTGCGGGAGCTGGATTTTCGCCTGGAAGCCCAGCACGCGGCACGCTTCCGCCAGCAGTTTCTCGATGATCCCGGCATCCGGATTCCGGCGGTGGTGTGGGAACTGAGTTCCCGCCGGGTGCTCTGCCTGGACTATGTGCCAGGCATCAAGATCACCGATCGCCAGGCCCTGATCGAGGCCGGCGTTGAGCCTGCCACCGTGGCCGAAAAGGGTGCGGCCAGCTACCTCCAGCAGTTGGTGCGCTTTGGCTTTTTCCATGCCGATCCGCACCCGGGCAACCTGGCCGTCGCCCCCGATGGGGCCCTGATCTATTACGACTTCGGGATGATGGGGCAGCTGTCGGAGCGGCTGCGCAGTCGGCTGGGTCGCATGGTGCGGGCCGCTGCCACCCGGGATGCGGCCGGTCTGGTGGAGGAGCTGCAGCAGGCAGGCGTGATTGCCACCGGCATTGATCCGGGCCCGGTGCGACGCCTGGTCCGCCTGATGCTCAACGAGGCCCTCACCCCTCCTTTCAGCAGCAACATCATCGCCAAGCTGTCGGGAGATCTCTACGACCTGGTGTATGGCCAACCCTTTCGCCTGCCGGCGGAACTGATCTTCGTCATGCGCGCCCTCTCCACCTTTGAAGGGGTGGGCCGAAGCCTCGATCCCGGCTTTAGCCTGATGGCGATCGCGCGCCCCTACCTTCTCCCTCTGATGACCTCCAGCGGCCCTGGTCCGAATGACCTTCTTGGCGAGATCACCCGACAGGCCGCTGATGTGGGAAGCCGTGCCTTGGGCATTCCCCGCCGGCTGGACGAAAGCCTGTCGCGCATCGAACAGGGCGACCTGCAGGTTCAGATTCGTGCCGGGGAAACGGATCGTCTGTTGAGGCGCCTGGCCCTGGCCCAGCAGAGCGCAGGCCAATCCTTCCTTCTCGGGGGCTTGGCCGTGGCAGCGTCCCTGCTGGCAGCCAGCAGCCGCCCGGCCCTCTCGGCCATTCCCCTTGTTCTTGGGGTGCCTGTGGGGTGGGGCTGGCTGAAGCTGCAGGCCAAACTCAAGAGAGACGGACGCATCGACCAGCTGCCGGGTCAGATGCCGCGCACCTAGGGCGCGGCATCTGACCCGGCAGGCCAAAACTCAGGCCACAGGGGGCTGGGCCTGGGGATTGGGCTCCACAGACGCATCAGGCGTGAGCTTGTCGATCACTTGGGGGAGCAGATTGGCGATCAGATCCGACGCCTGATTGGGATCCACGCCCAGTTTCTGGGCGAGTTGCTGCACCTGGCTGGAGCCCAGAATCGCATTGATCTTTTCCGCGGCGATTGCTTTGTTGTCGCCGTTGCTCACCCAACTGGAAAAAATCTCACCAGCGCCCCCGTTCTGAAACTTTTCAGCAAGCCCACTGACGCCCCCATTATCCTTAAGAAACTTGGAAATCAGGGGCGACTGTTCGCCGGCGATCTTGGGCAGAACGGTGTCAATCAACGTATCCAGAAGAGCCATGAAACGATCGGCAAATAACCACCCTGATTCTAGTTTGCGCTCCGCGAAAGGAGCACCTGCCGCAGCCAGAGGGCCGCAAGACGATCACTCCAACAGCCCGCCTCCGTATCCCCCGGCGCATGAAAACCGTTGTGGCCGCCCCCATCGGTCACCATCACCTCCGGCCATGGTCCGGGCGGCACCGCCTGGAGCGAGGTCACCGGCACCCACGGATCATCCTTGGCATGCACCAACAACAGGGGGGGCAGCCCATCAGGTGCCTGGCGCAGGCGAGGCAACGGACTGCAGGCGGCGTAGTACGCCTCAACGCTGGCGAAGCCCCATCGGGGCGCTGTGATCCTTTCATCAAAGTCTCGGATCGTTCGGGGGCCCCGCTGGCCTTGCAAGCTGCGGCGTTCCTCTGCAGTGAGTCCTGAAGGATCGGCGAGGGTCTGCCGGATCAGCCTCCGCACCAACCACCTCCTGTAGAGGGTGTTCCGTGGTCGCTCCATGTGCTCCGCACACCGCTGAAGATCGAGGGGACTGCTGATGCAGACCAACCCGTCCAGCACAGGAGGGTCCAGATCCGCCCCATCCAGCAGCGCATTGAGGAGAACGGTGCCCCCCAGGGAGAGCCCCACTGCCCCGAGGGGCAGCCGTCCGCCGGAAGAGGCCAGAGTCTGCGCCAGACGGCGGCAATCTCCCAGAACGGGGAGGAGATCCCTGGTGCAATTCGCCGCATAGGTTCCCTTGGCCAGAGACCTTCCCGGCCCCGCCCCGCGCAGATTCAGTCGGAGCACCCCAAAGCCACACTGGAGCAGGGCTCTACCGAGCCTGCGCTGGGTTCCATCATCACTGCTGCCCCCCAAGCCATGCACCACCACCACCAGCCCCTGGGGGGGGGCGCCACCCCCGGGGAGATCCAGGCGGGCCCCAAGCTGATCCGCGGATGGCAACCCGAATGCAAGCCATTGGCCCGTTTCCGGCTCGGGTCGCATCGGGCGCAGGGTGTTGCGCAGGGTCTGGGGATCGGGGCCGATCCAGGGAAACCGCTGTGCAAAGGGAGCCAGCCCCAGCCGTTGCAGAAGCTGGCTCACAGACCTCAGGCGGCCACTTTCTCCTTCACCTTGCCGACGCCAATGGCGCGCAACTCGGAAAGGAGGCCATTGAGAACGGCCTTGGCATCCCCGAACACCATGGCGGTCTGGGGCAACTCGAACAGGGCGTTGGCAATCCCCGCATACCCCGCACCGAGGGAGCGTTTCACCACAAAGATCTGGCGGGCCTGATCCACCTCCAACACGGGCATGCCGTACAGAGGACTCGTGGGATCGTTCTTGGCCTGGGGATTCACCACATCATTGGCCCCGAGCACAATCACCACATCGGTGCGTGGAAAGTCAGGGTTGATGACATCCATCTCCACCAACTGCTCATAGGGCACATCGGCCTCAGCCAACAGCACGTTCATGTGCCCCGGCATCCGGCCAGCCACCGGATGGATGGCATAGCTCACCTCCACACCATGGGCCTCCAGCAATTTGGCGAGCTCCCTGAGGGAGTGCTGGGCCTGGGCCACGGCCAGGCCGTAGCCGGGCACGAACACCACCCGCTCAGCCTGCTCAAGGGCCATGGCGCACTCCTCGGCGCTGCAACTGGTGATGCGGGTGTAGCCCGCTTCGCTGCCCCCTCCTCCCACGCTCGTGGTGGCGCCTCCAAGGGCGCCACCGAACAACACGGACACCAGGGAGCGATTCATCGCCGTGCACATCACCTGGGTCAGGATCAGGCCAGCGGCGCCCACCATGGCTCCGGCCACGATCAGGAGCTGACTCCCCACCACGAATCCAGCCGCTGCCGCTGCCACGCCGGAATAGGAGTTGAGCAACGAGATCACCACGGGCATGTCAGCCCCGCCGATGGGGAGGGTGACGCCGATGCCCAGCAGGGTGGCCGCGAGAACTTCCACCCAGAGCGCCAGGCCATCAGGCTGGCGGCACAACACCACGGCAGCCCCCAGACAGACCGCGGCCAGAGCCAGATTGACCCCATGCCGCAGGGAGCTCTGGGTCCAGGCGGGGGTTTCCAACCAGCCCTGCAGCTTGGCCATCGCCACAATGGAGCCGCTGAAGGTGATGGCCCCGACGAACAAGGAAACGGCGATGGAGATCCGCTCCACCGGGCCGGCCCCGGCCCCCTGAAAGAGGGCCACACCAAGGGCCACGAGAAGGGAGGCCAAGCCGCCGCAACCGTTGAACAGGGCCACCGTTTCCGGCATGGCCGTCATGGGCACCTTGAGGGCCGTCAACACGCCGGCCAAGCCGCCCAGGGCCAACCCCAGGGCCATCCAGAGCCAGGCCTGCGGCGATGGTTGGGCCTGCACCAGCAGACCCACAACCGCCAGACCCATGGCCAGAGCCGCGAGTCCATTGGCGGCGCGAGCGGAACGCACTTTGGAGAGTCCCTTGATGCCCAGGGAAAGAAGCAGCACGGCCACCAGGTCCATGACCTGGGGGACATGGGAGAAGGAGAACGACATCAGGAGTTTCCTTTGCGGCGGAACATGGCGAGCATGCGATCGGTGACGAGGAATCCCCCGATCACATTGAAGAGAGCAAATCCCAGGGAGATGGCGCCGATCACCTGCAGGGGGATGTTGCCTCCCGCCTGCTGGATGAGGGTCAGGGAAGCGAGCATGGTGATGCCGCTGATGGCATTGGCGCCCGACATGAGCGGGGTATGCAAGGTGGGGGGCACTTTGCCAATCAGTTCAAAACCCAGCAGGCTGCCCAACAAGAGCACCCAGAGGGATTGGGTCAGGGAGGTCATGAAGCGGTTCCTGCGGGAATGAGAGGGGCACCGGACTGCACCACGTCATCGCGGCGACAGGCTCCGGCATGGGTGAGAAGGCAGGCCTCCACGATGGGATCGGTCAGATCCAGGCGCAGACCCTCCTCCTCATGCACCAAGTGTTCGATCAGCGCGGCCACGTTGCGGGCATAGAGGGCGCTGGCGTGGTTGGGCACGGAGCTGGGAAGCGCTTCCGCGCCGATGAGGCGCACCCCGGATCGGATCACGGTTTCTCCAGGCACCGTTCCTGCGCAGTTGCCCCCCTGGGCCACCGCCAGATCCACCACCACCGAACCCGGCCGCAGTCGGTCGAGCATCTCTTCCGTGATCAGCCTCGGGGCCGGACGACCGGGCACCTGGGCCGTGCAGATCACCATGTCAGCCAGAGCCAGCTGTTCAGACAGCTGCTGCCTCTGGGCCGCCAGGAAGGCCTCCGAAGCCTGGGTGGCGTACCCCCCCTTCTCTGAAGGGAGATCCTGTTCGGATGGGGGGTCCAGGAAACGTCCACCGAGGGATTCCACCTGCTCCTTGGCAGCGGCCCGCACATCAGACACATACACCACACCCCCAAGGCGCCGGGCTGTCGCCAGGGCCTGCAGTCCGGCCACCCCCGCCCCAAGAATCAGCACACGGGCGGGCTGGATCGTTCCCGCGGCCGTCATGAGCATGGGCACGTAACGATCGAGCTCGGCCGCCGCCAGGAGCACGGCCTTGTAGCCAGCGATGTTCGCCTGCGACGACAGCACGTCCATGGACTGGGCCCGGCTGATGCGAGGCAGCAGTTCCAGGGCGATGGCGGAGATGGAGCGCTGATTGAGAAGCCGGGTCAGCTCTTGGGCTCCGTGGGGTGCCAGCAGACCCACCAGCAGGGATCCTTCGCGCATCCGCTCCAGCGACGACGGGGAGGGGGACTGAACGCAGAGCACACCGTCGGCGCGCTCCCAGTCGAGGGCGTCGCTGTCCACCACCGAGGCACCGATGGCGTTGTAAAGCGCATCCGGAAACCCTGCAGCCTCGCCAGCGCCGGATTCGATTTCGATGTCGATGTGGCGGCCCTGCAGTCGACGAACCGTTTCGGGAGTCACGGCGACGCGCTTTTCGCCCGCCGACCACTCCCGAGGTATGAGCAGTTTCATCCCGTCAGAGAAAGGGCCAATCTCTACCTCGATAGACCTGACTGACCATCGCCGGCAACCGATGGAGCCCTTTTGTGCGGAGTCCCCCACCTTGATCACCAAAAGATGGAGACTTTCCAAGGAATCCACCGTTGCCCTCAGGCCATGGTTAGGCCTGAGGAGCTGAACGACATCGCCGCTCAAATGGCCCTATCCGCCCTGGATTGCCCCAATGGCTACTGCCACAGCCACCACGGGGGGCACAACGTCAATCGCGAAGAGGTGGAGCACCAGCTCACCAGCCATGGCCAGTCGTGGTGTGAGCGGGTTGCCGAGAGAACCTATGAAATCGCAGTGGACAGCTTTTCGCAGATGGTGATGCCCAGCCTCAATCAGCAAGGCTGGCAGCGACGCCATTTGGACTGGGAATTCAAACTCTCCAACGAGCCTGCCGAGGTGGAGCGCACGGTGGTGGATGGCACGATCAACGCCCTCGAGAGCTTTCTTCGCAGCCGAGAAGTGCAGCGCCTTTTCGTTGAGGAAGTTGTGCAAGGAACGCTGGCTGAGGCAAGCAAAAACAATCTGCGTAGCGTGGCGATTCGCTATTTAATTGAAAAGGAGATCCTGGTTCTTCTCAGCGAACAAAGAGAAGCTCTGCTCGATCGCATCGGCGAGGCGCTGCGCGAGGACGCCAATGGCGATTTTGGCCGGGCGCGCCAGCAGGCCAGCGAGGGCATGCGGGAAGTGGAAGAATTATTGCTGAATCACGCCGAAGCGAACGCTTAGATCTTTAGGAATCCTTAAGGATTTTACCGGATCTCTTTCGGGGCGCTGGCGGGATCCGGCACGACGTTTTGTACCAGAAAATACCTTGCAAGATCAGGTGATCAGGCATAATCCAACGGAGCCGATCGCTGAATATGGACGCCTCCGTGCATCGACGGGTCACTGTTGCTGTCTGCTGGGCCCTCGCCCGCAGGGCTACCCTCGATGGCTTCGAGCGTTTTGAAGACAGCTACGCCCTCACCGAAGAGTTTCGGGAATGGCTGGTGTCCCTGGAAACCCATCCAGAGCTGATCAAGGACACAGCCCTGATGGTGCCGACCAACCTTCGCTCAGGACGCCCAGAAACAGACGGCCTTCTGGAAATCTGAAGAAATTCTTTAACTCCCTGCCGTTTCCGGAGGCCTGAGGGCGTCGTGGGCCACGGTACGGCGTTCGCCCCCTAGGCTTAATGCGTAGTCGCTCCGTGTTAGCCCATGAGCACCCAGGGCACCTCCCCCCTCCAGGCAGAGCATCCGGAACGTCGGTCCCAACCCCTCCAAAACCTTGTGATCATTGGCTCAGGGCCGGCGGGGTATACCGCAGCGATCTATGCGGCCCGAGCCAACCTCTCACCCTTACTGATCACGGGCTTTCAGCGCGGTGGCATCCCTGGAGGCCAGCTGATGACCACCACCCACGTGGAGAACTATCCAGGGTTTCCTGACGGAATCCTTGGCCCAGAGCTGATGGACCGCTGCCGGGCCCAGGCCCTGCGGTGGGGAACCCAGCTGGTGGAGGCCGATGCGGTGCGCATCGATGTCGACACCCATCCCTTCACCATCACCACATCCGATGGGGAAACCATCCAAACCCAGGCGCTCATCCTGGCCACGGGAGCCAGCGCCAACCGCTTGAAACTGCCCCAGGAGGATCAATTCTGGAGCCGTGGCATCAGTGCCTGTGCCATCTGTGATGGCGCCACCCCGCAATTTCGAAACGCACAGCTTGCCGTTGTGGGTGGCGGAGACTCCGCCTGTGAGGAGGCGGTTTACCTCACCAAATATGGCAGTCATGTGCATCTGATTGTTCGCAGTCAGCAATTGCGCGCTAGCGCAGCCATGGCGGATCGTGTGCTGGCCAATCCCGCGATCACGGTTCACTGGAATTCAGAAGTGAGGGATGTGCACGGGCAAGACTGGTTGGAACATCTGACGCTCCTCGATCGGACAACACAAGCCGAGAGCTCGTTAGAGGTTCGTGGTCTGTTTTATGCAATCGGGCATACACCCAACACCGATCTGTTCCAGGGACAGCTCGACCTTGATGACAAGGGGTATGTCAGGACCCGTCCCGGCAGGCCTGAAACCTCCCGGGAGGGGGTATTTGCGGCTGGTGACGTGGCCGATGCCGAATGGCGGCAGGGAATCACAGCAGCAGGAAGCGGCTGCCAGGCCGCTCTGGCGGCCGAACGCTGGCTCAGCCATCACCAGCTGGCGGTGACCGTGGCTCGCGACAACGTGGAACCTGAACCCTCGGGAACCCCGGTGCGGACAGTCACCAGCGATGCTGAAAACTTCAGTGCCGAGGCTCTCTGGCAAAAAGGTGCTTACGCCCTGCGAAAGCTTTACCACGACAGTTCAAAACCCCTTCTGGTGGTCTACACCTCCCCCACTTGTGGCCCCTGCCATGTGCTGAAGCCGCAACTCAAACGGGTCTTGGCCGATCTGGACGGCAGGGCCCAGGGGGTGGAAATTGATATCGAAGCCGATCAGGACATCGCGGCCCAAGCCGGCATCACGGGCACCCCAACCGTGCAGTTGTTCTTGAACAAGGAGCTCAAGCAGCAATGGCGAGGGGTGAAACAGAGAAGTGAGTTTCGCCAGGCCATCGAGAACCTCTTGGGCTAGGCGACTATCGCCGTCTCGGGCCACCCGGACGATTCCCTGCAGGGCGCGGATTGGCGGCTCCGGCATTCCGCTCCCGGTAGGTGATCCGGCCACGGGTGAGGTCATAGGGACTGATTTCCACCAGCACTTTGTCGCCAGCGAGCAACTTGATCCGAAACTTGGTGAGTTTGCCAGCAGCCCTGCACAGACACTGGTGGCCGGCTGGCTGCTCAAGGGTGACCAGGTAGAACCCATTTCCTTGCTCTTTTTCAATCACACCAGACGTTTCGATCATGCGGGGAAGTCAGTCAAACAAACGACTGTCCCTACTCTAGGGGCCCAGACCACCCCTTCAGCGAGCCCTGACAACCCTGCTGTTCCACAAGCCCTATGGGGTGCTCAGCCAGTTCACCCCGGAACCCGGAAGCCCCTGGAGCACGCTTGCGGCGTTCATCCCTGTCCCCGAGGTTTATGCGGTGGGGCGACTGGATGCCGATAGCGAAGGGCTGCTGGTGCTCACATCCCATGGGCGTCTGCAGGCTCGGCTGAGTCAACCCCGCTGGCGTCACTGGCGCACATACCACGTTCAGGTGGAGGGTGTGGCCCAAGAGGCCCAGCTGGAGCAACTCCGGAAGGGAGTGAAGATCCAGAACCGCCTGACACTGGAAGCCAGGGTTACCCCCCTGCTCCACCCACCCTGGGAACCGAGGGATCCCCCCATCCGCACCCGTCAGACCATTCCCACAAGCTGGCTGGAACTCTCCCTACAGGAAGGGCGCAACAGGCAGGTGCGTCGCATGACGGCAGCGGTTGGATTGCCCACATTGCGCCTCCTTCGGGTGGCCATTGATCTGAATGATGGCGGTCCGCCGCTCAGCCTCTCCGGACTGGCCGGTGGCCAGTGGCGCCCAGTGAACCCAAGCGAAGCAAAGCGTTTGGCCCGTTTGCTGGGTCAGCCCAGCACCTCGATCAATTGACGCGCGGTCTGCAACTGACCGAAATAAAAGTTGGCCCGCGCGCGACGCTCAGGATCCTCAATCGCATCGAGGGCATCAAACCCCAGGCTCTGCCAAAGCTCATGACCGCAGGCCCGGTTCACCTCCAGAAGAGCCTCCTGCTCGAGCAGGCTCAGGCGCCGCTGGAGATTTTTGATCTGAGAAATGGACACGAGACCCAACAAGAACCGACCAATAGTACAGAAGAACCAGCGCCGCTGGGATCAGAAGGGCAGCTTCTTCTTGGCATCCTTGTCCAGATCGGCCTCCATGTCCTTGAGCCGCTTGAGGATCGTGTCGTAATACTCCTTCAGATACTGCTCAAGGGATGTGGTTTCTGCCGGATCCAACCCGAAGGCCGCGTAGCTCTCATCCATGGGGGCATCCAGGGCCTCCCCGCCTCCGGTCACCCGATCAAACGCCAGGCGTTCAGCCACATTCACACTGGCATCGAAGAAACTGGCCACAGACCGCATCATCCCCAGAAACACCGGGGGCACGCGAACGATCCGCGCTTCCTTGCCGGAAAACCTCTCACAGAGTTGGGTGATCTCACCGGTGGTCCAGGCGCGGGAGCCCAGCACAGGGAAGGACTGCTTCGAGGTTTCCGATCGGGTGAGGGCAGCCACGGCAAACCGTGCCATGTCCTGGGTGTTCATGTAGGCAATCGGCGTGGGAACACCGCTCACCCAAACTGTTTGCCCCTCGAGGACAGGAATCGCGAACTGACTGATCAGCCCCTGCATGAAAGCCGCGCAGCGCAGAATCGTGTAGTCCAAATCAGAAGCCATCAACCATTGTTCCGAGCAAGCCTTGATCTCCATCAAGGGCACATCGGGATGTTGGTCAGCTTTGAGCAGCGAGAAAAAGATCAGACGCTTCACGCCCGCTGTCTGCATGGCGTGAAAGAGGTTCTGCTGGCCCGTCCAGTCCACCGTGTAGCAGGAGCCCGGATCGGAAGCCCTGGCGGTCGCCGCATCGATCACAGCCTCCTGGCCATCCAAGGCATAAGCCAGGCTGTCGGGATCCAGGAGATCACCCCGGGTGAGTTCGCAACCCCATTCCTGAAGAAACGCGGCCTTTCTCGGAGAACGCACCATGCAGCGCACGGAATGCCCTTCTTCCAAGGCCCTCTTGGCAATCTGCCTCCCCAGGGTGCCTGTGCCGCCCACCACCAGAACCTGCATGTCCCATGCACCGAAGCCGGCTGAGCCTAGGGGTGCAGAGGGCTAGGACGTGCCTCTGAGGGGGTGGATCTCAATCCTTCAGCACCTTTAGCAACAGGCTGCCGCCCAACAGGCCCACCGGAATCAACACCCAGAACAAAGCAGCTGTCCCGAAAATCTCCGAGGCCATGGTCGACGAGGAAGGGCGCTACCTATTTAGCAGTTCCGCCTGCCAAATCCTTGGCCATGGCAAGAATCGTGCTCCAAGGGGCATCACTGCGCAGCTGACCAGCCATCACTCCACTGACCGAGGCCCCATAGCCGCCATCCCGCAGGCGTTGCACCAGATCCCTCAGGGGAATCTGGGAACACCGAAGCTGACGGGCGATGAGGGCCGTGGGCCAGCACCGTGCCGCCGCCCCCCGGTCTGCCCGCAGCCGCCCCAGCAGCAGAGCCCCCTCTCTGGACAGGCTGGAGCGAGCGGATGTGGCCTCCTCGGCCATGCCCTCCAGCGTTGGACCGTGCTGGAGGGGCCCCGTCCAGAGCGGTCCGCTCACGGACCAGCCCGGGGAAGAACACAGGCAGCTCTCCCAGTGTCTCAGCGACCCCATCGATTGAACCTGCTGATCACCGCAGCGATGGCACACCGCCAGGAGCCCCAACTGCAGCTCCTCACCCCGCTCCGGGTGCCGGGTCAAGCCCACAGCCGTTCGAAAGGTTCGCCCATCACTGAAGGAAAACAGGGGTTTGATCCCGCGGCCCTGGCACCACGCCGTGCGGGCGATCACCCCCAACTGAAGGCGCAACGCCAGTTCCCAGCTCGCAGGATGGCAGCGGACGGAGGCGCCGGAACGGCGAAGGCCCGAAGTTCTGTCATGGCCCGTGGAGCCCCGACCATCCGTGCTGGCCATATAGATCGCTCCCCCCAGCGCCACAGCCTCCAGGGCCAAGGGGAGGAGGGCATTGGGGGATCCAAAGGCATCCAGATCCACCAGATCAAACCGCTCTCCTTGCAAGAGGCAGGAGGCCAGGAGTCGCTGGGCACTCTGACCTGTGATCCGGAGCAGTCCAAGGCCCTTCTGAACGCCGAGGTTGGTCTCCAACAGGGGGAGACGGTCCGGGTCCGCATCATTCACCCACAGGGAGCAAGCCTGTGCCTCCTGCCCGTAGCGAAGAGAACGCAGACCGCACCCAGCCATCAGATCAAGAACCCGCAGGGGCCTGCTGCGAGCCAGGATGCGCGCCAGCAGCACCCCGAGATCCCTGGAAGGCCGGGAGGTTGGATTGAAAAATCCGCTCCCTGTCCGAAAACTGACGGATCCTTCCGTCAGAAACGGACCAAAATCCATTGCTGGCTCACCTCCAACCCGTTCCATCAGCACCCAACCACCCGTGTTCCGACCAGCGAGCCACTCCAGCCAAGCCCACCGGGGGGATGTGGACTGGGGATCCCACCATCAATGGCAGTGGAGAGGCCAACAGTGCCACTGGCGCGAGCTGGGAGAGGTCCACCATCCTCCCCTGGTGTTGATCCACGGATTCGCAACCGGTTGTGGACACTGGCGCCGCAATGCCGAAGCGTTGGCAGCCGCTGGTTGGAGGGTCTATGGACTGGATCTGGTGGGATTCGGAGCGTCGAGCCAGCCGGGACACCTTCGCTTGGACAACCGTCTCTGGGCCCGCCAGGTCCATGCGTTTCTCCAGGACGTGGTTCAGCAACCGGCTGTTCTGGTGGGTCACTCGCTGGGGGGGTTGGTGGCCCTGACCTGCAGCGTGTTTTTCCCCGAGGAGGTGCGGGCGGTGATCGCCACTCCGCTGCCCGATCCCACTCTGTTGATGGCGTCACCCCAGGACGCTGAACGGGCCGGGAGGCGCCCCCCTTGGAGGCGCAAAAGCAAGAAACGGCTCGTGGAGCTGTTGTGCCGAATCCTTCCCCTGGAGCTGTTGGTGCCCCTTCTGGCCCGTTCGCCCGTGCTGGAGTGGGCCATCCAAACGGCCTATCGGGCCCCTGTTCAACAGGATGAACGCTTGCATCGGATCATCGGCGCACCAGCCCGACGGCGTGGAGCCGTTCAGTCGCTGCGGGCCATGAGCGTGGCCATGGCCCTGAGGCCCATAAAAGCCACAGCCCCCAACCTCCTCAGGCGCCTCCAACACCCCATGTTGCTGATCTGGGGCGAGCAGGACCTCCTCGTGCCCCTTCAAGTGGGATGGCAATGCCAACGCTTTCGAAAAGATCTGGCGGTGACCGTGATCCCCGAATCTGGCCATTGCCCCCACGATGAGAGGCCGGAGGTGTTCAATGCGGTGGTGATCGCATGGTTGGAGCACATGGGCACGTACCGTGAAGGAGTGCTCGGCCCTCTCACAAACCCATGAAGCACACCCTATCGGTGCTGGTTGAAGACGAATCAGGCGCACTGAGCCGGATCTCAGGGTTGTTTGCCCGGCGGGGTTTCAATATTGAGAGCCTGGCCGTTGGACCGGCGGAACAACGGGGGATCTCCCGACTCACCATGGTCGTGGAAGGTGACGACAGGACCCTGGAGCAGATGAGCAAGCAGCTCAACAAGCTGGTCAATGTCCTGGGTGTGATTGATCTCAGTCGGATTCCTGCAGTAGAGCGGGAACTGATGCTGCTGAAAGTTGCAGCAACAAAGGAGAATCGTGGAGCGATTTTTGATCTTGTCCAGGTGTTTCGCGCCAAGGTGGTTGATGTGGCCGACGACGCCATGACGCTTGAGGTGGTTGGGGATCCAGGCAAGCTTGTGGCCCTGGAGCGCCTTCTGGCGCATTACGGGATCCTGGAGATCGCTCGCACCGGAAGGGTCGCTCTGGAGAGGGCCTCCGGGGTGAACACGGAATGGCTCAAGGCCAATCGGTCGGAAAGCCGGGTTCCGGCCTAGTCCTTGAGCAGGCTGGCGCGGATCAGCTTGTCACCCTGCTGGAGCTGATCCACCACCTCCATACCCCGGATCACACGACCGAAAACGGCATACCGTCCATCGAGCTCAGGGAGAGCTTCAAGAGCGATGTAAAACTGCGCGCTTGCGGAATTGGGGTCGGCCGATCGGGCCATGGCCACCGCGCCTCGGTCATGGGTCAGAACGGGCTGGAGAGAACGGCCTGGCGAGTCAAGTTCCTTTCCGTAGGACAGCGTCTTAGAGGGTTTGAGACGAAATTCCAGGGGGATGAACCGGGACGCACCGGTCGTCGGGTCGATGTAGTGGCCCGTACCGTACGAGCTGACGGGCGTCTTGGGATCTGAGCTTTTCGGATCACCACCCTGCACAACAAAGGGAAGGGGGGTTTTGACAACCCGATGAAAAATGGTCTGGTTGTAGATGCCCCGATTGACCAGGTCGAGGAAATTTCCGGCTGTCAGCGGAGCATTAGCACCATCGAGCTTGAGGATGATGCGACCCTTCGATGTGTCCAATGCCACAGTGGCAATGCCGGATAAACAAGGGGTCCGGGCAGTTTGGCAACCCACCTCCGAAGCGCTGGGGTCTTTCACGCAGCCGCCAACCAGCGCCAACAGACCAATGATCAGGATGGCTGGAAAAGGCTTCAAAGGACCTTGAAGGGAAGAACGCATCAGAGTCCCTCCAGAGGAACGCCGAGAAAGCGGGCCAGACTGGCCCCAGAAAACTCAAGCTCTGCAAGGGGAATCGGTTCACCAATCCGACTCAGAGGGAGGTCGCGGCGCCCCTGAATGCGAAGAGCCAGGCGCCGGAGGGGACTGAGTCCCTCCCGTACTTCAACCTTCACAGCCTGAATCTCACGCAGGGGCACCTCCACCTCAATGCGCTGGCGCAGACCTTGCCGGGAGATCAGAGCCAAACCGGTTCGCTTGTCAAAACGGTTGCTGCCACCCCCCAGATCAACAGAAATCACCGTCCAGAGATAGGTGGCCAGGAGGAGAGCTGCGACGCCGTACAAACCCATGACAAGACCTTGGGGGACCCAAACAAGGTCGCTGGCTGAAAAGAAGGGAACGAGATTGCGACCAAGCCGGCTGGACAGACTGGCGAGAACGAATCCAATGCCCCCCAGGGTCACAGCCAGGGCGACAAGGACATTGGAAAGGCGTCTCGATCCAAGGACGGGTTGCTCAAGGACATCACTGTCGTCCTGACTGACAGACGGCTTCGCTGGGCTGGACTCCATGCTCATGGATCACTCCGGGAGCCCCATCCTGACGTGGGATGGGACCCTCCGGCGAGCGGGACATCCATGAAAATGAGACACCGCAGATGTCAGGGCATGTAGACCTTCTCAGGGGCCACGGGAACGTTGTTACCATCGCCCGGTAACACACACCCCAGCAGGACTCCGACCTGCTGAACCCACGCCTTCTTCCCATGACGATCGCTGTAGGACGCGCGCCAGCAGCCCGGGGATGGTTTGACATCCTCGACGACTGGCTCAAGCGCGACCGCTTCGTTTTCGTGGGGTGGTCTGGTCTGTTGCTCTTCCCCTGTG
>JAYKJF010000112.1:0-2714 GCA_035285785.1 Cyanobacteriota bacterium | reverse complement strand
AACGCAGCAGCGGCGACGATAGTTAGGTGGTAGCGCCTCGCGAAAATAGCACGATGCCAGGATAAAAATCTTTTTCTCCTCTTTGTTCATCTGCCACCCTCGGGGTGGCTTTTTTGTGGCAACTTTTCGTGTCGGGGATCCATTCGCCTGGCTTCAGAATTCCAAAGCTTCGTAGGACTGGATTGGGCGAAAGTGCTGGGGGTCTTGCTGGGGATTGCCTGGCCTGAGGCTGAAGAGCACAGCCATGCCTGCCTGTTCAGCCGCCGTGAGTTCGCCGATGGCATCGCTGATGAACACCACATTTGCGGGTTGGCTGTTCAATAGCCTGGCGATTGTGCGATAACTCTCGGGATCATTCTTCGCGCCTGTTCGCGTATCAAACCAGTGGCTGAAGAGAGGGCTCAAGTCGCCTGACTCCGTGTGGCTGTACAGAAGTTTCTGGGCCTGCACAGAGCCGGAGGAATACACCGAAAGGCCCAGTCCCTGGGCGTGCCAGCGTTTCAAGGCCTTGGGAACGTCGGCAAACAGGGGGGCGATGAGGTCTCCCTGGTGGTAGCCCTCATCCCAGATGCGTCCCTGGAGATCTTTCAGGGGTGTGATTTTGCGGTCGGTCTGGATCAGCCAGTCGAGATAGCTGCAGAGGGTGGTCAGCCCGAAGCTCCCCTGATGGTCTGCGGCGGGAGCCGCTGCACGCAGGGCCACCGCCTCTGGGGATGGATCCGCCAGGAGTGCATCCGCCACCTCCTGCAGCAGTTGGCGGATGGGGTCTTCGGATCGGTGGCTGGTCAGGAAGGGCAGCAGCTTGGCCTGGGCATAGGGAAAGAGCACCTCACTCACGAACTGCACAGGGCAGGTGGTGCCTTCGATATCCAGCAGCACTTGGTGAATGGTGGAAGGGGGTGTCATGACAGGGGAGAGGTGTTGGCGCGCAGGGCATCGAGCAGGAGCTGGCGCCACTGCTGCTCCAGAAGAAACTCCAGGATTTCCAGATGGCGCTGGGCCTGGACCAGGGTGGCCCCCCAGGCATACAAGCCATGGCCCGCAATCAGGAGACCGTGGGGTGCCCGCCCCAGTAGGGGGCGAGCGGCCTCACTGAGCTGGTCCATGTCCTGGCTGTTGGGCAGCACCGGAATGGCGATCTGTTCGGCATGGGTGCGTATGCCCTCCAACCCCTTCAGCATTTCCAGCCCCTCCATCACCACCTGCCCGGTTCGCTGCCCCTCCAGGCGGGAGAGCAGGGTGGCGGCCTGGGAGTGGGTGTGGAGCACGGCACCGGCGTTCGTGCTGGTGAGGATCGCCAGGTGCAGGCGGGTTTCGGCGGAGGCCTTGCCGCTGCCGCCAACCACCTGCCCCGCCGCATCCACCACGATCAGATCGGCTGGAGCCACCGTGCCTTTGTCGACTCCACTCGGTGCCATCAGCAGCTTCAGCGGGGCACGGGACAACACCACGCTGAAGTTTCCCCCCGTGCCATCGCACCAGCCACGCTGGTGAATGGCGGCCATCACCCGACAGAGGGCAACTGCCTCCTCCAGCGGGTGATCATCGGGCGCCGAAGGGTCTGAAGCCATGGCGGTGGACAGGGTGGCGGGGTGGGGGATGGATCAACTCTGACAGCGGCTACACCAGTGGCTGCTTCGCCCCCCCAGCCGTTCCTGCTGAATGGGAGACCCGCAACGGCGGCAGGGTTGCCCCGTTCGCCTGTATACCCAGGCCTGCCCTCCGTAGTTGCCGTTCAGCCCGGAGAGGTGGCGGAAATCGCTGAAGGTGGTGCCCCCGGCCGCGATGCTGGCCGTCAACACCTCCAGCAGGGCCTCCCGCAGCCGGGCGAGACGGCGCACGCCCAGGCGATGGGCAGGGGTCTGGGGGAGGATTCCGGCGGCGAAGAGGCTCTCATCGGCGTAAATGTTGCCCACACCGGCCACCAGGGATTGGTCCAGCAGGGCGGTTTTGATCGCTCGCCGGCTGGTGGCCAACTTCTGCCTGAGGTAGATGGCTGAAAAATCCTCGGCGAAAGGTTCCGGGCCCAGACGGGCCAGACCCTGCATCACGGCCTCGGGGGCCAGGCCCGCCGGAATCCACCACATCTGGCCGAAACTGCGCGTATCCACAAACCGCAGCTCCTGCCCCCCGCTGCTCCAGAGCCGCACCCGGGTGTGGCGGCAGGGCTCCGTTGGACTCTCGATCCAGAGAAATTGCCCGGTCATCCGCAGGTGCACACCCCAATGCCCCGCCGGGCTGCCGTCGCCATGGCAAAGGGCAGCCAGGAGATACTTTCCCCGCCGCTGCCAGGCCGTGATCTGGGTGTCCTGCAACCCCAGGCTGAAGAGCGCGGGATCGGGGGGGCTGGCCACCGCGCGGGCGCGCAGCACCTCGATCTTCTCCCACTCCAAACCAATGGTTTGGCGCTCCAGTCCCCGACGAACGGTTTCGACCTCGGGGAGCTCAGGCAAGGGGAATCGGGAGACGCGGGGTCAGGGCGACTCAGGCCTTCTCGAGCTCGCTTTCAGCGAAATTGTTGGTGTTGATCCCACCCTCTGATCCGCTGAAGCCGTTGTAATTCACCTTCTCAAAGCGCACCACGACCGGGTAGCGGATGCCGGAGGTGTCGATGGAGGCAACGGTGCCGAGCTCGTTGTACCAGTAGGACTCGGGACGCTTGATGCGCACTTTGTCACCGCGGGAGATGGCCATTGCTCGTGAGCGGGTCAGAG
>JAYKJF010000111.1:0-4249 GCA_035285785.1 Cyanobacteriota bacterium | reverse complement strand
TGGCTCTGCCTACGTTGGTTCAAATCCAACCCGGCCCACCTTTCCACATGCCCTTGTAGCTCAGCGGTAGAGCACTCCCTTGGTAAGGGAGAGGTCACGAGTTCAAGTCTCGTCAAGGGCTTCCTGAAACCGTCCAGGCTCCTCAGACGTCACTGCAAGTAGCGCACATGGCCGATGGGAAGGGCATGGCCCCGGGGCCGGGGGCGATCGTCCCATCCGTTTTCCGCCATGGGCTGCAGGTACAGAATGGCCTGCACCGGCACCCGCACCACCTCCGATGACAGCATCCCCGCCCCCTCCCTTGCGGAGGGCCCTTCGAGGGGATCGCTCAGCGATTCGGTCAGCAGTTCGGCGCACTCCTGCTCTGTCCAGCCCATCAGGGGCACCTCCCAGGGAATGGGTCTCTGCAGCTCCAGAGGGAAACCTGCGCGGAAACGCTATGCAGCCGTCTCAGCACTCGACTGTGGCGATCGCTACGAAATCAGCCCTGCTTCTGGGCTGCCTCCTGGGTGCGGCCCCGCCCCTGGCCGCCCAACCGGCGATCCCAGACATCTGCGTGCTTGCTCCCTCCCTTGAGGCGCCCACCCGCCTCCCAGCCATCCCCAGGGCCCAGACGCCCCTCAGCCGTCCCACCCTGTTCGTGCGGGAGCCCTTGGCCGAGCTGCGCATCGAGCAGGGCTCCACCGTTCTCTGGAGCTGGCGCTCCCTGGCGGGTGAGGCCCTCGAAGGGCCCTTGGCCTGGCCCCTGCCCGCTCTGAAGCCCCGGCAAACCGTCACGATCCGCCTCAGGCCCGTCGGCGCCACCGCCAACCACTACGCCACCATCCAGCTGGTGGGGGCGGCCCCAGGGCGCCTGCGGGAGGGCGACGGGCTTCTTCAATCCCTTCAGGGACGGCCCCAGGCCTGGCTTCCGGCCATCGATGGCCTGCTCGCCAAGGGCGACCGCTCCCTCGCCACCGCCCTCCTGTTTGCCCACGAAGGGCCCAATGAGCCGGAGCTCAATGCGCTGCGGCTGATGGTGGCCCAGCAAAGCTGCCCCTGACCCCCATGCCCGTTGCCCAGCCCCTGCTCTCTCCATCGGTGGAGGCCATGCGCCAGCCCGTGCTGGAGGGCACCACCCGGCCGCTTCCCTGGCGGCTCAACCAGCTCGACCGTCTTCAGGGCCTGTTGGCGGGAGCGGAATCGGCCCTGCTGGAAGCCCTGGCCCAGGATCTGGGCAAGCCCCCGCTGGAGGCCACTGTGGAATGGGCCGGGGTGCAGGAGGAGCTGCGCCACACCCGACGCCACCTCAAACGCTGGATGGCCGCCCAGCCCATCCGGCTGCCGCTCTGGAGTTGGCCCGCCCGGGCCCAGGTGCGGCCCGAGCCCCTCGGGTGCGTGCTGATTGTGGGGCCCTGGAACTATCCGTTCCAGCTCTGCCTCCAGCCCCTGGTGAGCGCCCTGGCGGCGGGCAACACGGCGGTGGTGAAACCCTCAGAGCTGGCCCCCCATACCGCCCACCTGATCGCGCGCCTGCTCCAGGAGGCCTTCCCGCCCAGCACCGTGCAGGTGGTGCAGGGCGATGGCCAGGTGGCCGCCCAGCTGCTGGAGCACCGCTTCGACCACATCTTCTTCACGGGCGGAGCCCGGGTGGCCCGGCTGATCATGGCCGCCGCCGCCCCGCACCTCACGCCCGTCACCCTGGAGCTGGGGGGGAAGAGTCCGGCCATCGTGCTTGCCGATGCGCCCCTGGCCACCACGGCCCGCCGGCTGGTGTGGGGCAAGGGGCTCAATGCGGGCCAAACCTGTGTGGCCCCCGACCATCTGCTGGTGGTCCCCGAAGTGCGGGCCCCCCTCGTGGCCGCCATGGCCACCGAGATCGGCCGGTTCTATGGCCCCGACCCCCTCACCAGCCCCGACCTGGCCCAACTGGTGAGCCTGCCCCACTTCGACCGTCTGGCGGATCTCCTCAGGGGAGCCCAGGCGCGGGGGCAGGTGCTGCTGGGGGGCCGCACCAACCGGGACCAACGCCGGATCGAACCCACCCTGTTGACGGTGGACCACCCTGAGGACGACCCCCTGATGCAGGAGGAACTGTTCGGTCCCCTGCTGCCCATCGTCACCGTGCCCGATCTGGAGGGGGCCATTCGCCGGGTGCAGGCGGGCCCCAAACCCCTCGCCCTCTACCTGTTCGGCCAGCGATCCCAGGACCGGGAGCACCTGCGCTCCCACACCAGCTCCGGCAGCCTGGCCTTCAACGACGTGGTGCTGCAGGTGGCAGCCCCCCAGCTGCCCTTCGGGGGCGTGGGGGAGAGCGGCATGGGGGCTTACCACGGCCACACCGGCTTTCTCACCTTTTCCCATCGGCGCAGCATCCTGCAGCAGAGCTTCCAGCCCGATCTGCCCTTTCGTTACCCGCCCTACGCCAACAAACTCCCCATCCTCAAACGGTTGCTGGGGGCGTGATCAACCAATTTGCCCCAAAAGCGCACCAGGGGACTGGATCCCAACGGCAAGGCTCCTTAACGTGCGCCGAGCCCGATGAATGACCAAGTCCCATGCGCTGCGCCCCTGCCGTCCTGGCTCTCGCCCTGGTCCTTCCCCTGCCCGCCATGGCAGGAGCCGTGCAGGTGCAACCCGGGGAAACCCTTTCGGAGATTGCCGATCGGCTGGGCGTGAGTGTGCAGCGGCTGATTGAGATCAACAAGATCAAGGACCCCAACCACGTGGAGGCCGGCACCCAGCTCAAGCTGCCCAAGGGCATCAGCAGCAGCCGGGGCACCTCGGCCAAGGCCGGAACCACCTCCACGGTGACCGTGGGAGAAGGGGAAACCCTTTCGGCCATCGCCGATCGCCATGGCGTGCCGGTGAGCACCCTGATGGCTCTCAACAGCCTCAAGAACCCCAACCACGTGGAAGCCGGCCAGGTGCTGAAACTGAAGGGTTCTGCCAGCGCAACACCCAAGCCCACCAGCTTCAGCTACACCCCAGGGGTCACCCAGCATGTGGTGCGCAAGGGTGAGAGCCTCTCCGCCATCGCCAGGGGCTATGGGGTGCCCGTGAACCAGCTGGTGGCGCTCAACGCCATCAGCGATCCCAACAACGTGCAGGCCGGCAGCACCCTGAAACTGAAGGGCCACACACCCGCGGCCCCCCGCCCCAGCATCCAGCCCGCAGCGGTGCAACCAGCGGCGGTGCAGCCCCAGGCCACGGCCGCCCTTCCCAAGTCCCAGCCCCAGGTGCAGGCCCGTCCAATCGCAGCGGCCCAGCCCCGCCCTGCCGTGACGGCCCAACCCAAGCCCGCCCCCGCCACGGTGGCCGTTGCCCCTCGCCCGGCCACGGCTCCCGTTCAGGACGCGGCCACCGGCAAGAGCGACTGGAGGGCCTATGGCCCCGTGCAGGTGGACTGGACCAGCTGGCAGCCCATGGGCGGCAGCATGGTGGCCGCCACCCTCAATGCCAAGGGCGAAGCCCTCTACACCTCCATCAACTGCGGTGCCCGCAAGATCAACGCCACCAATGGGGCCGGCCAGTGGGGCACCTGGAATGATCCCGTTTCCGCCGGGGAAACCAAGCTGGTGAACGACTTCTGTTCACGCCGCGGCAGCTGAATCCGCCCCCTCTGACCGGTCGGCGCGCACAACGGACGGCCCCTGCCAGTGCAGGGGCCAGGGGGAGCGCAGGAAATGGTTGCCGGAGCTCCGGATCCATTGCCGCTGAAACCCATCATCGCTCTCGCCGATCAGATCCTCCTGCACGAGCCGGCGGCTGAGCCAGCTCCAGATCTCGGCCTCCTCCTGCCCCCCACCCAGGTGCTCCACCAGGCTTTTCAGGGTCTGGCCCCCTTTGTCCTGGAGGGCGCCCAGGAGCACGGCCGCCTGGTTCGACCAATCCTGGGTGGCGCCCGAACTCCGGCAGCCATCACAGCGGCCGCAGGGATCCACCACCTCCCCAACGGCCCGGAGCAGGGCCTGCTCCCGGCACGCCTCTCCCTCGGCGATGGCTTCCATGCGCCGCAACTGCCGCTGGGCCACCTCCAGGCGCTGCCCTTCCGGATCGGCCCCATCGGCCGCCTCGGCCCCTCCCGATCGGATGGCCCAGCCCAGGCGCTCCCGATCCGTCGGCGAAAAGAGCAGCAAACAGTGGGCGGGCTGGCCGTCTCGCCCCGCCCGGCCCGATTCCTGCAGATAGCCCTCCGCACTCGCGGGCAGGTGGAGATGGAGCACCAATCCCACATCTCCCCGATCGACGCCCATGCCGAAGGCCACCG
>JAYKJF010000110.1:0-13541 GCA_035285785.1 Cyanobacteriota bacterium | reverse complement strand
TCATTGGCGATGGTGCCAACGACAGCGGTTGTGGTGCCGATGGTGTAACCGGAGCCAGCAGCGAGGGAGAGGGCAACGGTTTCATCGGGTTCAACGGCGGAATCGGTGCTGGGATCGATGGTGACCGTGGCTGTGGCAGATCCAGCGGCAAAGGTGATGGATGCTGGGGTTCCAGGAAGTCCTGTGTAATCGGAGCCGAGGGTGGCGGTGCCGCCGGTGGAGTAGTTGACCGTGAGGGGATGGGTGGTGGGGCCGGATCTGGAGAAGGTGTAGATCAGGTTGGCGGGGCCATCTTCTGGAACGGAGGCTGGGGAGACGGCAAGGGTGACGACCGGAGGAGGCGGGACATCGTCATTGGCGATGGTGCCAACGACAGCGGTTGTGGTGCCGATGGTGTAACCGGAGCCAGCAGCGAGGGAGAGGGCAACGGTTTCATCGGGTTCAACGGCGGAATCGGTGCTGGGATCCACCGTGAGAGTGGCCGTGGCAGATCCAGCGGCAAAGGTGATGGATGCTGGGGTTCCAGCAATGCCGGTGAAATCGGAGCCGGGGGTGGCGGTGCCGCCGGTGGTGTAGTTGACCGTGAGGGGATTGGTGGTGGGGCCGGATCTGGAGAAGGTGTAGATCAGGTTGTTGGGGCCATCTTCTGGAACGGAGGCCGGGGAGATGGCAAGGGTGATGACCGGCAACGCGGCAGGAGGTGGTGCTGACGGACTGGATTGGCTGCCAAAGAGTTTCAGTTCAGCAATCTGCATGACATTCCCATTCGCCTTGAGCCTCGGGAAGATCAGCCGATACTGCGTCAAGGAGGGAAGGTTGGGTAGGGAAATCGGCGTTGAATCGGTCAGCCTTGCGCTGGGGAGCTGCAGGCTGCCAGAAGCCAGCAGTTTCCAGGATCCCTGAGAAAACCCATAGAGCTGATAAGCAGCTGGATCGCGTCCGGGCACATCATTAGCTGTTGTGATGATAAAAGATGAGATGCGTGTAGGAAGGTTGTAAGTGAAGTTGACTCCTGAATTAATGCCGCCAGAATTGAGATATTTGGTGGAAGTTTTGTTGTCAAAAGCATTGGCAGCCGATTGTGTCGGCGGAGAGGAGCCGGAACTATCGAGATCGATAGGGGTTGCTGTCGCGGGCTTTGGCAGTGCTGAGGATTGCGTTCCGTAGAGCTTGAGATCGGCAATCTGCATGACGTTGCCATTCTCCTTTAGCTTCGGAAAGATCAGTCGATACTGTGAGAGGGACGGGAGATTTGGAAGCGAAACAAGGGCAGATTCTTTTAGCCTTCCACTGGGGAGATTCAGCTTGCCTGAGGTGAGCAGCCTCCAGGATCCCCCTTGAAATCCATAGAGCTGATAAGAGGCTGGATCGCGCGCAGGCCGATCATTGGCCGTTGTGATTGCAAACGATGACAGCCGCGTTGGCAAGCTATAGGTGAAGTTGACTCCTGAATTGATACCGCCAAAATTGAGATATTTCGTGGAAGGCTTGTTGTCAAACGCATTTCCTGCCGACTGAGTTGCTGGGGAGGAGCTGGCGCTGTCCAAGTCGACGGCACCAATGACCTTGGGCTTCGGCAGGGCTGATGCCGTGAGGACCACATCGTCACTGGTGATGGTCCCCATGATGGCATCTGCAGTGCCGATGGTGTAGCCAATGCCAGCAGCGAGGGAGAGGGCAACGGTTTCATCGGGTTCAACGGCGGAATCGGTGGTGGGATCGATGGTGACCGTGGCTGTGGCAGATCCAGCGGCAAAGGTGATGGATGCTGGGGTTCCAGGAAGTCCTGTGTAATCGGAGCCGAGCGTGGCCGTGCCCCCCACGCTGTAGTTGATCGTTAATGCCGAAGAGATGCTCCCGGTTCGGGTGAACGTGTAGGTGAGATTCGTGGGGCCATCTTCTACGACGGAAGAAGGACTGGCGCTGAGGCTGATTAGGCTAGGTGAAATAGGGGGTGGAGAAGTGACATTGAAGAGGCGAAAACTCTGGCTAGTAATGGACTCCCTGCCAGAAAGAATGGTAAAGGCAACACTTTTCTGGGCACCAGCACCATCTGCATCGTAAAGAAGTTCTCCCGTTGTGGTGTTGTAGATGATTTGGCTACTGTTCCCACTCGCGCTACCACTGATGTTTGCGATGAAGCTATTGGGGTTTAGTTGGTCAATGCTTCCGACAATCCCTGGGAAAGTCTCGCTGTGGAGCCAAATCTGATCAGCCTCAGTGCCAGATGTTTCAAATCCGAAGATCCTGTCGAGGTTGGTCTGGGCATTTAAGGGAGAGTGGAAGACAAAGGCATCAAACTTATTGGGAGTAGAGTATAGAAAGTCGTTGCCAAGACCTCCGCTGATCCAGTTGTTGCCAGCCGCCCGGACCAGATTCAGATGATCAGCACTGGTGCCACCAACCCGTAAATGATCAAAGTGGATGCCATTGATAAAATTAGCGCCAAATGTAAGATCGTATGGACTGGCTAAATCGCTTCTTATGGCTAAGCCATTGTTAAAGCTATTGCCAGATATCGTCAGCATCTTCTCCACGGTCTGTGGGGAGACATCTGCTCGAATCAATAGGCCGAACCCTGAGGGGAGAATGTCGAAGGTGTTGCCCGTGACGACAGTGCGTAGCCCGAAGGTGCCATCAGGAGTCGCAAAATTTCTCTTGTAATCAGTCCAGACAGTACCGGTGTCAGAATTGATTTGTAGCAGATAGTCAAAAAACGAGCCGTTGGATAGGTGATTATTTGCAAATAAGCCCCCAGCATTTACAAAGCGTTCGCCGCGCGGGTTGTCATCTTCTTGTTTGATCAGCCCTCCGCCGGTAAAGCGATTGCCTTGTACATTGGCGTCTGCGATGTAAAGCAATATGATTGCCGTGCTGTAGCCAAGCTCATTGAAATCACTATTGAGAATCTGTATGCCTGCTCCGCCCTCATGGAAAATAAAGAACCCTCCCCCTGTTCCTCTCGCAGGGTCGTAGCTGTCTTGACCCGATAGTGAGACGCGGATTCCATCAAAAATCGTATTCTTTGCGCCACTGATATCCATGTAGGTTCCAGAAACTCCTGCATTGCCAAAATGCTTACCCGTGAAAGAGACGTTTCTGAGAGTGAATGATGTCAGTATTGGATCGGCTGGGTTGTAAGGAACGCTCCCAATGCTTGGGGCAAAGAGATAGCCGCTTTGGCCACTGTAGTCAAAGGTTAGATCCTCAATTGTAAAGTTTGGGCTGATTTTTCCCTGTCCAGACCTTTCCAGGATGGGGGTGTTCACCAAGGTGGACTGACCGTTTGACCCGGAGCCCCTTAGGGTGATTTTTGGTGCAGCAGAAAGTAAAAGGGGGGCCGAAGTTGTGCCCGCGCCAACCAAGATGAAATCTCCAGTGATTGCGGCTTGTAGAGCATCCGCAATGGTTGGGTAGATGGTTGAGCCGATTCTTATTTCGGTCATTATCAAACCGCTCTATGCGGGTGTGTCCGTAATCAGTAGATTTTATCCTCAACAGCTGCTGGCGGTTTCTCTTGCGTGCAGGTTCTGCTTGCTGGCCATGTCGGGTCGAGCCACCACCAATTCGCAAAACAGGCTGCTTGTCCTCGCTTGTGCCCCTCCCCATCGTTGATGGACCACACCCTTGCATTCACGATGCGGAAGCGTCGAGCTGCTGCATCCACCCTGATCCCTGAGTAGCACGAGACGGCACCCTTTTGCTGGGCTAGCAGTAATGCCTGGGCCCTCTCCTCCTGCTGGTCCGGCTCTGCTGTCAACCGTGACGGCAGGCCGATCATGTCAGCCCAGTTCCTTTTCCACAGCCTGAGTGCGGTGGCATTCGCATAGATCAGCTTGGGGTCTGCAGTTTCATCGTGAGCCAGAACAGCCTGATCCAATGCAAACAACTCCTGCCCTCGCAGGCGACGATCGGCAGGTGAAGCTTGGCCCGCCATCAGGGGAGACCCGAACGCGATCCAGTGGCTTTGCAGGATCAGGTCCACCACCTCCAGGACCGGCGGCTCAAGCCAGGGGGGCTCCCTCACCGGCTGTCCGGGCCCTCCCCCTCCCCGGGGCTGGGGGCTTCCTTCTCTGCCCCTGCCGCCATCGCCCGCGCCATGGCCAGCTCCGCCATGGCCTTGCCATGGGAGAGCAGGCGCTCGAGAAACTGCCGATTGGCTTCCGGGAAGCGGGGCTCCTCCGCCAGGGGCAGGGGGCCCGCCACCTCCAGCCCCGATTCCCCTTCCAATGCCGGGGTGATCACCACCAGATCCGGATCCAGGGGGGCGTCGTAGCGCCACCAGCGGGCGGGATCGGCGATCGCCCCATGCACCGGATGGGGCACATGCACCCTCGGGGCCCGGGCTCCGGCCCGCCTACGCTCCGCCAGCTCCGTAAGCAGTTGCACCCGGCTGCGGCCCCGCAGCTGGAAGAGCACGAAGGGATCCTCCGAGAAGCGGTCGCCCATCAGGTAGAACACCGCACTCACGTGCTTGCAGGGATTCGCCTTGTCCGGGCAGGTGCACTCGCTGCGCACCTCCTGCAGCTTGAAGGGAAACAACCGTTTGCCGCTGGCGGCGAAGGCCCGCTCGATGTCCTGGGGCATGATCCCCGCCAGCAGCTGGGCCGACCAGCGGGCCTTCTGGCTCAGGGCCTCGAGCACGTAGCCCCAATCCTCATCGTTGAGCACATCCAGCCAGAGCTTCACCTTGTAGGGGTCGTCGCCCGTGCCCTGCACCCGGGCATGCACCCGCCGCCCCTCGAAGCGGATCGACACCACGTTGCCGGAGCGGGCGTAGTCCCAGGCCCGCTCCAGCCGTTTCTTGTAGCGGTAGGAGTTGATCAACTCCATCCACTGCTCCACCCACCAGGGCTGTTGGCCCAGGCCCTCCTGGCCCAGCTGGGTGGCGATCGCGGGAGTGGAGACCGTCATGGCCGCCGCTTTTGGTGGTTCCATTATTCCTCCCCTGTCGATCGGGGGTTGTGCAGGCGGGGGAAGCCGATACCTTTCGCCTGTCTGCTGGCGCTTTGGCCTTGCCCTGATGCAGCGCCAGCCCCGGCACTCTGCGGAATTCAAGGCCCAGGTCGCCCTGGAGGCCCTGCAGGGGCGAGACACACCGGAACAGCTGGCCGAGCGCCACGGTCTGTCGGTGGCTCAGGTGTGCCGCTGGCGGGATGATCTGCAACGCCGCTCCCCCCGGCTCTTCCTCTCCCGTCGCCGGCGGCTGGCCGGGATCCTCTGGCCCCGATCCCTCGGGATGCGCTGCCTTCTGGCCACGGTGCTCGGGGTGGTTCTGGGGCGCCTCCTGCCGGCGTCCGTTCCCTGGTTGGCTCCCCTGGGGGTGATGGGCCTGCAGGCCTCCCAGCTGGTGGTGATGCCCTATCTGGTGTGCGAAGTGCTCCACTCCCTCGGCCAGCTGCCGGAGGGGGCCCTGGGGGATCTGGTGCGGCGCGGAGGAGTGGTGCTGCTGGTGCTCTGGGCCCTGGGAGCCCTGGCCGTGCTCCTGATGCCCGCCATGTTGCCGCCCCTGATCGGCTCTGCTTTCTTCACTCCCGCCCTGCTGGCCATCCCGGAACGGTTGGATCTGGTGCGCACCTATGTGCCCGCCAACCTCTTCCAGGCCCTGGCCAACGACAACGTGCCGGCGGTGGTGCTCCTCTGCGCCGTGCTGGGCGTGCTGCTCCAGCGCCATCCCGATCGCAACGACCTGCTCCGCCCGCTGGCTGTGCTGCGCGCCCTCTTCCGCGATCTCAACCGCATCGTGGCCGGTCTGATCCCCTTGGGCATCGTGGCCCTCGCGGCCCGCAGCGCGGCCAGCGCCGATCTGGCGGTCCTGCTGCGGCTTCAGGGGGTGTTCTGGATCACCCTTGTGGCGGCCCTGGCCACGGCCCTGGCGCTCCTGGCCCTGGTGATGGCCCTCACCCCCCTCCGGCCCCGGGAGCTCTGGCGGGTGGCCGCCGGCCCCCTGGGGCTGGCCTTCGGCGCCGGCAACGTCACCGTGGCCCTGCCACCGCTGCTGGCCAACATGCGCCATCTCCTGGCCCAGCAGACGTGGCAGGCCCCTGAGCAGCGGCAACGGGCGGAGGAGGAGATGACGGCTTCCGTCGCTGTGGCCTATGCGCTGCCGGGCCTCGGGCAGGTGATGGCCCTTGTCTGTGTGCCGTTTCTCGGGTGGTACGTCGACCAGCCGATGGACCTGCCGGCCCTGCTCCGTTTTCTGGCGATCGGCCTGCCCAGCAGCATGGGCGGCTTGAAGGCCTCCGTGCGGGAGGGCCTACGCATGCAGGGTCTGCCCCTGGATCTCCTCCAGTTGATCGATCTGGTGGGGCTGTGGATCTACCGGTTTGAGAAGTCGCTCACCCTGCTGGGCCTCCTCACCCTCGCGGTGCTGGTGTCCACGGCCCTTCGCGGCAAGCTGCGCCTGCGCCTTCCCCCCCTGCTGCTCGGCCTCGGGCTGTCGGCTGCCCTGGCCTGGGGGGGCGGGGGCGCCGTTCGCGCCGGCCTGGCCCAGGCGCTGCAGGGCCGATACAACAGAGACCAGGTGGTGCTGCAACGGGCGCCGCTGGAGGTTCTCCCCCCCGTGGTGTCTGCGGCTCTGGGGGGGCCTGCACCGGTGAACCTGCCGGCGCTGCGGGGCCGGGGCGTGCTGCGGCTCGGAGTGAGGCGCGAGGCCATGCCCTGGGCCTATCGCAACGGTGCCGGCGCCTGGGTGGGGTTCGACCTCGATCTCACCCGGCGTCTGGCCAGGGATCTGGGCCTGAAGCGCATCGATCTGGTGGAGGGCTCCACCGCCGAGCTGGAGCGGTGGTTGGAGGACGACCGGCTGGATCTGGTGGTGGGCGGCCTGGCCGGCACCCCGGGGCGGGCCGCCCGTTTCTTTGCCAGCGAGCCCTACCTCAAGGCCCATCTGGCCCTTGTGGTGCGGGATGAATCCGTTCGTCGCATCCAGGAGCTCCCCCAACGCCCCCTGGGCCGCCCCTTGCGGCTGGCATTGCTCGATCCGGCCCTCGAGTCGCCCCAGCTGCGGCAGGAACTGGCCCGCCTGCTCGGTCAGGGCCGTACCAGCGTGGTGGTGGTGCCGATCGCCAGCAAGCAGGAGTTCTTCAGTCCCGAAGGAGCCCAGCGCTTCGATGGGATGCTCTCCACCGCGGAGGGGGGAGCCGCCTGGGCCGTGGTGCACCCCCAGACCACGCTGCTGGCACCCTTCGCCGATGCCCTGCCGGTGCGGTTGGTGTTGCTCATGGGGGGCAACGATCCCAACCTGGCCGACTGGGTGAATGGCTGGTTGGCCGGGCAGGAGGCCCAGGGTGGGTTCCGTTCGCTCTACGCGCACTGGATCCTGATGCGGGGTGGTGCTGACAAACCGGTTCACCCTGGTCAGAGTTGAGCCGTACCCTTTTTTGGGGTTGGAATGTTTTTTCTCGGGAAGCCGCTTCGAGGGGCTCTCTGGCCCCTGGGCGGGGCTCTTCTGATCGCAGGAGCCCTCGCTCCCTCCTTTGTGGGGGCCATCACTCCCGCTCCCACCCAGTCCCCTCCCCAACCACCCCCGGCTGCCAAGGCGGGCAATCCCTACGGCCTCTGCTGCCTCCGCACCAAGCAGGCCGGCATGACTGCGGGGTGTGTGGTGCCCCCGGATGCGCCCTGCCGCCGCCTGATTCCCAAGGGCTGCGAGATCGGTCCACGGGCCCGCTGCGCCGGGGCCGACCTCAGCGGGCTTGATCTGCGCTTCGCCGATCTCACCGATGCCGATCTGCGGGGGGCCCGCCTGGTGGGGACCGACCTCGAGAATGCCGATCTCAGCGGTGCACAGCTGGAGCACGCCAAGCTGATCGGCACCGATCTGGCCGACGGCCGCCTCTGGGGCACGAACCTGCGGGGAGCGTTGATTCGCTCCTGCGACATGGAATCGGCCTCCCTCATCTTTGCCGACCTGAGCGCTGCCGATGTGGAGGGGAGTGATCTGGAGAGTGCGGATCTCAGGGGGGTGCAACTCAACCGGGCCCGGTTGCGCGGCTCCGATCTGGAGAGCGCCAATCTCCTGGGTGCCATCGCCCGCGACGCCGATTTTCGCGGGGCCAATCTGGGCCGCGCCAAGCTGACCGACGGCCGTTTTGATGGGGCCAACCTGCTGGGCGTGAACCTGGCGGCCACCCGCCTGGAGCGCACGAGCCTGGTGCGGGCCAACCTGCAACGGGCTCACCTGGGCCTGCGGCTGGTGGAGCGGGAGGAGGAGGATGATCGGCGGCTGAAAGCCGATCCGATGCACCCCTGCTACCCCCTGGGCGACTGTTCCACCGATGCCCGCGACAAGGTCAGCGATGACACGGGCGTGGGGGCCCTGCTGGTGGACACCGACCTGACGGGGGCCGATCTCTCGAATGCCGACATCAATGGGGTGGTGATGCTGCGAGGGTCCCTCAGGAGGGCCAATCTCGATGGGGCCTACACCAACCGGGCCCGCTTGGTCGATGTGCCGGTCAAGCGCACGGTCTGCCCGGATGGGCGCATCACCGATGGCAGTTGCTCCGGACTCCAGATCCCCGCTGCCGGCCCTGAGCGTGAGCGGGCCCTGGCCCGGGTGACCTGGATGCAGTCGCTTCCCTGGCCCTGGGATTAGTCGATGCCGGGCGCAGCCCCCTTGGACGACTCCCGCGTGAGATCCGCTCTCGCGGGGATGGGGGCCTTGGTCCTGGCTGTCGTGCCACCTCCGGTGCTGGCCCAGCTCCCGGTCGGTGGTTCCCCACGGGCAGGCACCACCCTCTCCTGGGGCCCCTGCCCCTTGCTGGGGAGCCCGGCGTTGGATCCGGGCACGGAATGCGCCACCCTGCCGGTTCCCCTGGATCATCGGCGTCCCCTCGGTGCCCAGCTGGGGTTGCGGGTGGAGCGACTTCGGGCCACCGGCCCCGGACCGCGTCTGGGATCGCTGGTGCTGCTCGATGGGGCGCCAGGGGCACCCGATGCCCTGTCTCTGGCGGCCATGGCCCGGGCCCTGCCCTCTGCCCTCCGCAGCCGGTTCGATCTGCTGAGCTGGCAGCGGCGCGGCACGGGCCGTCGGGGCGAATCCGCCGCCCTGCACTGCTGGCCGTCTGAGGAGGAAGCCCGCGGCTGGCGCGCCCGCCAGCCCCCCAGCCTCCCGGTGGGGCCGGCGGCGGAAACCCGCTGGCTGGAGAGCTGGGCCGAGCTGGCTCGCGCCTGTGAACGCCACCAGGGTCGGCTGCTCCCCCACCTGAGCTCGGCCGACAGCGCCCGAGATCTGGAGCTGTTGCGCCAGGCCCTCGGGGAGCCCACCCTGCGGCTGCGGGCCAGCGGGGTGGCGAGCCTGATCGGGGCCACCTACGCCAACCTCTATCCCCGCACCCTGGGCGCCCTGGTGCTGGATGGGCCCGTCGATCCCTACGCCTGGGGCGACAACGGCAATCCCCTGGCGATGGAGGGCACCGACCTTCGGCTGGAGCGGGATCTGGGCACCGGAGCCACCCTGGTGGCCTTCGTTCGCCGCTGTGCCGCCGTGGGGCGTCCCCGCTGTGCCTTTGCCCCTTCCGCCGGGGGTGGCACGGAGGCCGGGGGGGAGCGCCGCTACGGCGAACTGCTGGCCCGCCTGCGGCAAGGCCCCCTTCGCTGGGGCGATCAGCGGCTCGGCACGGGTGAGGTGTTCAGCCAGCTGCGCCAGCGGTTGCAGAGCGTGCCGGCCGATGGCCCCGACGGGGGGTGGGAGGGGGCGGCCCGGTTCCTGGAGTCCCTGCTCCGTGGGGGCCGACAGGAGCGCTTGGCGCAGATGGCAGGGGAGGATCGCCCCCCCGAGCAGTCCCTGGCCCTGCGTTGCAGCGAAAGCCCCAATCCGCGCCAGCGGGGGGCGATTCAGGCGCTGGCGGAGCGAGCCCGGAGCCGGTCCGGGCCCCTTGGGGCCTGGACGGTGTGGAGCGACGCCCGCTGTGCGGCCTGGCCAGCCGCTGCCGCGCCGTATCACGGCCCCTGGGCCACCCCCACACCAGGTTCCGTGCTGGTGATCGGGCACCGTTTTGATCCGGTGTTTCCCTTCCAGTCGTCTCTGGCGATGGCCAGGGATCTGGCCCAAGGCCGGCTCCTGAGTGTGAATGGCCCCGGCCACACCGTGTTGCGGAATCCGAGCGCCTGCGTGGCCCGCCATGAAGTGGCCTATCTCCTTTCGGGGGTGGTACCTCCCCTGGGCACGGTCTGCAGCCCCGATTCCCCGCCCTTCGCCGGGGCTGCCGCTGCCTCACGACGCAACCCTGACTAGGTTGGTGCGGTGTCGGCTGTGGGAGCAGAGCGTTCTGTGAGGAGATTGTCCGGCCCCCCCTTGCGCTCCCTCCCCGCCCGATGGGGCGCTGCTGGCGCGCTCCTGGTGCTGCTCCCTTGGCTTTCCGGCCCCGCCCGGGCCGAGATCCAACTGCGCTGTGATGGCACCCTGCTGGAGGCGCGGGGGAGCGCTGAGCGGGAGTTGCCGATCGCGCAGTTGCGCTTCTCCCTGTCGTTGGAGGCGGAGCGGCGCAGCAGTGATGGGGCTCTGGCCCTGTTGCAGGAGCGCCTGGCCTCCCTTCGTTCCGCCCTCCAGGATCTGCAGGTGCGGGAGCTGCGGGTGTCTTCTCCCTCCACCTGGCAGCGCCCTGCGGAATCCGGCAGGCCTGCGATCACCCAGGCGTCTCTTCAGGTGAGCGGCGTCCTCGAGCCCGGCCGCCTGCAGGCCCTCATCCGCCAGGTGGGCGCCCAACCCGGGGTGCGCCTGGCGCCCGTGAATGCCGAGGCCGATCCTGCCCGCTCGGTTGAAACCCGGCGGGCCCTGCTCGCAGCGGCCTACCGTCAGGCCCTGCACCGGGCCCAGGACGTGGCTTCGGCGCTGGGGTTGTCCCATCTGAAACCCCTGGAGGTGCAGGCCGAGGATGATCGCCCCCCCTATGCTGCCGCGCCGGCGCCGATGGCGGCCAAGGCCGATCTTCCCCCGTTTGATCCTGGTGAGCTGACGCCCCCCAAGGATTCGGCCTTCATGCGGGTGCGCTTCTGCGCTGTTCATTCAACCAGGTGAGGGTGCGTTTCAACCCCGCTGCCATGGAGATCTGCGGTTGCCACTGCAAGTCCTGCCGGGCGCGTCTGCAGCACAGAACATTGGACTTCACATCAAAATCCCGCCCTGGTTTGTAGATCACGTCGAGTGGTCGTCCCAGCTCGGCTGACAGGATGGCCACCAGTGCATTCAGGGAGAGCCCCGTCCCCGAGCCGATATTGAAAATCGACTCAGGACCTCCGTACTGGAGAGCGGACCGGAACGCAGCCGCCACATCGGCGATGTGCAGATAGTCGCGAATCACCGATCCATCCCCCCAGATCTCAATCGGTGCCCCCGTCAAGGCACACTTCAGGAAAGCGGCCACCACCCCCTGGGCGTGTTCCACCCGCTGGCGCTCCCCATAGGGATTGGCCACCCGCAGGATGGTGGGTTGCAAACCGTGGAGCACTTTCTCAAGAAGGAGATATTTCTCGATCATGAGTTTGGTGATCCCGTAGGAGGTTGTTGGATTGGTTGGGTGATCTTCATCGATCGGTGTGTGCACAGGAGGGCCATACACCGTGCCGCCCGAGGAGGCAAAGATCAGCTTTTTCACGCCAAGCTCCCGCATCACCTGAAGGAGTTGGAGGGTGGAAACCACATTGCTTTGCACATCAAAGATCGGCTCCTCATTGGAACTCTTGGGCCGTGTGGTGCACACCAGATGGATGGCGGCCGAGGCCCCTTGCAGGGCTTTCTGGAGATCGGCACTGTGGCCAAAATCTCCCTCGATCCAGTCCAGGTGTTCTCCGGCCCTGAAGGAGCGGTGGGGTGGAATTCCCGGCCGCTCGAGCACCCGAACGGCATGACCTTCCAGCAGAAGGGAATCCACGATGGCTGAGCCGAGGAATCCTCCTCCGCCAAAAACAGTCACAACCACAGCGTCAGCTTTCCTCCAGAGCCACCAGTTCCTTGAGCTGACTCACATCCAGGCCCCCCAGCCACTCCTCTCCGCTTCCCACGATGTCGGAGGCCAACTTCGATTTCTCCTGAATCATGCGGTCGATCCGCTCTTCCACCGTGCCGCTGGTGATGAACTTGTGCACCATCACTCGGTTGGTCTGGCCGATGCGGTAGGCCCGGTCGGTGGCCTGGTTTTCCACGGCCGGATTCCACCAGCGGTCGATATGGAACACATGGCTGGCCCGGGTGAGATTGAGCCCCACCCCACCGGCCTTGAGGGAGAGCAGAAACAGCTGGGGACCCCGGGGATCCTCCTGGAACCGATCCACCATGGCCTGCCGCTCACTCTTGCTGCTGCTACCGCTGAGAAAGGGCACTTCCTGCCGCCAGCGCCGTTGCAGGTGCAGCTGCAGGAGATGGCCCCATTCGGCGAACTGGGTGAACAGCAGGGCCCGATCCCCCGCTTCGATCACTTCTTCGAGAATTTCCTCCAGCCGCTGCACCTTGGCGCTGCGAGCGGCAAAGCCGTTGTCCACGCTCGCTTCCTTGAGGGCGAGGGCGGGATGGTTGCAGATCTGCTTCAGGCGGGTGAGCAGGGCCAGCACCTGGCCGTGCCGTTGTCCCAGGGGGGCCCGGGCGATGGCATCCAGGCTCTCCTCCACGGTTTTGCGGTAGAGCTTCACCTGTTCGGGCGCCAGCCCCACCCATTCCCTGAGCTCCACCTTTTCGGGCAGGTCGGAAATGATCGACTTGTCGGTTTTGAGCCGCCGCAGGATGAACGGGCCCACCCGGGCCTTGAGGTCCCGCAGGGAACTCATGTCGCCATAGCGCTCAATGGGAAGCCGGTAGCGCTGGCGGAAGAAGCCCTCGTCTCCCAGCACCCGCGGGTTGAGGAAGTCCATCAGGGCCCAGAGTTCACTGACGCGGTTCTCCACGGGCGTGCCGGTGAGGGCGATCCGAAAACGGCTCTGCTTGCGCGGCCGGGCCAGATCCCGGGCGGCCTGGCTCTGCTTGGCGAAGGGGTTCTTGATGGCCTGAGCCTCATCGATCACCACCCCTTGCCAGTCGATCGTCTCCAGCAGCTCACTGTCGCGCTGGAGCAAGCCGTAGCTGGTGAGCAGCAGGTCGATGCCGTCGAGAGCCTTCTTCAGGGCCGCTTCATTGCTCGGCCTCCGCGGGCCGTAGTGCTCCCGCACCGCCAGCTCCGGGGTGAACCCCCCGGCCTCCCGCTTCCAGTTGGTGAGCACGGAGGTGGGTGCCACCAGCAGAACGGGCCGCTTGAGATCTCCGGCCACCTTGAGGTGCTGCAGAAACGCCAGCAACTGGATCGTTTTGCCCAGGCCCATGTCGTCCGCCAGGCAGGCTCCCTGGTCGAACCGGTGCAGAAAGGTGAGCCAGCCGAGCCCGCGCTCCTGATAGGGCCGCAGCTGGCCGCAAAACCCCTCCGGTGCCGGGAGGGGGTCGGGGGCCTTCTGCTGGTGGTACTGCTCCAGCACCGCCTGGAGCCGGGGGCCGGCCAGGAAGCGATGCACCGGCAGGCGCATCAGGGTGTCGCCATCGCTGGCCGTGAGGCGCAGGGCCTCATCCAGGCTCA
>JAYKJF010000109.1:0-15071 GCA_035285785.1 Cyanobacteriota bacterium | reverse complement strand
CTCTACCGCTGAGCTACAAGGGCATGTGGAAAGGTGGGCCGGGTTGGATTTGAACCAACGTAGGCAGAGCCAGCGGATTTACAGTCCGCCCCCATTAACCACTCGGGCACCGACCCGAACCACACCGTCCCAACTTACCAGCCGCCCGTCCCGTTCGGTTCCCTCCCCGGCCCGCTCCCTACGATCGCTGCGGAGGCTGCCCGAACCCTGGTGTTGCACGTTCTTCTGCTCAACGGCCCCAATCTCAACCTTCTGGGCCTGCGGGAACCGGGTCTCTACGGCACCCAGACCCTGGAGGCCATCGAGGAGCAGCTCCGCCGACAGGCCCAGGCGCTGGGGGTGGAGCTGGCCTGTTTCCAGAGCAACCATGAAGGGGCCCTCGTGGATCGGATCCACGCCGCCCGCGGCCAGGCCGATGGGGTGTTGATCAATGCGGGGGCCCTCACCCACACCTCCATCGCCCTGCGGGATGCCCTGCTGGGGGTGGCCCTTCCCTATGTGGAGCTCCACCTGAGCAACGTGCACGCCCGGGAGCCCTTCCGCCATCACTCCACCCTGGCCGATCGGGCCGTGGGGGTGGTGGCGGGTTTCGGGCCCGCCAGCTACACCCTGGCCCTGGAGGGGTTGGTGGGCCACCTGCGGGCCCAGGCTGCTGCTCCCCCTTAGCGCGATGACCCCGACCCTCCCCGCGGCCACCCGCATCCGCTGGCTGGCCGCCCCCACCTCCTCCGCCTGGCTGGGTCAGGCCCTGGCCCATCCGGAGCTGGTGCTGATCGACCATGCCCACTGCGAGCGGAAGGCGGCGGGTGTGGCCCTGCAGTTGATGTTCCGCTACCCCGCCGATGGTGCGCTGGCCGAGGTGCTCAGCCCCCTGGCCCGGGAGGAGCTGGACCATTTCGAGCGGGTGCAGGCCCTGCTGAACCGACGGGGCATCCCCCTGCAACCTCTGAAGGCGCCCCCCTATGGCGCGGCCCTTCAGACCCATGTGCGGCGACAGGAGCCCGAGCGCCGGCTGGACAGCCTGCTGGTGGCTGGCCTGATCGAAGCCCGCAGCCATGAGCGCATGGGGTTGCTGGCCCTCCACAGCCCTGATCCCGAGTTGCGCCAGCTCTATGCCGACCTGCTGGGCAGTGAAGCCCGCCATTTCGGCCTCTACTGGCTGCTGGCGGAACAGGCAGCGCCCAGGGAGAGGCTCAACGCGCGTCTCAGCCAACTGGCCGCGGTGGAGGCAGACATCCTCAGCAGCCTCCACCCCCAGCCGCGCATGCACAGCTAGCCCCAACCGGGAAGCGGGCCTTCGGGCAAGCGGAAGCCCTGTTGCGTTAAAATTTTAAAATTCGGTGGTGGATGCGGTTCCCTTGAAGAGTTCTCTGCCCGCGCTTCCATCCGTTGGTCGGGGACTGTCCCTGTTCGCCCTCTGGATCGTCGCCAGCGCGCCAGCCTTGGCGGCACCGCTGGGCCACAAGGGCAGCACCATCGTCAGCGGCGAGCTCGACCCCCATTGGTCGTTCTTCACCGTGACTCCCGCGCTCACCCGCACCACCGGTGTGGGACCTTCCCTGCACTGGATGCGGCCCCAGACCCATCACCAGGGTCGCCAGACCGACAGCCACACCGGCGAGAAGGACAACCCGTCCCATACGGTCGCTCCCATCCCCACCCCCTCCACCTCCATCCACTCGGGCCAGGGGGGCCATGCCGGTGGGGCAAGCCCGGGCCAGGGTCCCCACCCGGGGGGGCAGGGCCCGGACCGGGAGCAGGGCTCCTCACCGGAACCTTCCAACCAAGGCACCCAGGAACTCTGGAGCCTGGTGTCGCTCACCCAGCGCCTGCACCGCTGGAACGGTGAGCGCTATCAGGCCAATCTCTGGGCGGGCGCTGGGGTGGGTGTGCTCACCATCGTTCACGACGACGGCAGCCCCGCCAACAATCGCCTGGGCTGGTCGCCCTGGGCCCAGGCGGACTGGGAGACCAGGCGGCTCTACCTGGCGGCTTCGGCCCGATGGTTCCAGGCCGCGGACATCGGCCGCCTGATGACTTCCGCCCGGGCCGGGGTGGCTCTCACCGCCGCCGACTACAACCGCTGGCAGCCCTGGCTGATGGTGGAGGCCCGCACCATGGAGGGGCTGGAGGAGGGCGTGGAAATCACCCCCCTGCTCCGGGTGATCCATCGCCGGATCCTGGCGGAGGCTGGGGTCAGCACCGCTGGGTCGGCCCGCTTCAATCTCACCTATACCTTCTGATCTCACGACGCTCACCATGACCTTCCCCCGACGCCTTCTCCCCCTTCTGGCCTTCGGATTGGCCACCTTCACCCAGGCCGCTGCCTGGGCGGGCGCCTCCCTCTACCGGATCACGGTGAGCGGGATGGTGTGCTCCTTCTGTGCCCAGGGGATCGAGAAGCGCCTGCAGGCCGTCCCCGGCACCGAATCCGTCCGCATCGATCTCTCCAAGGGCTTGGTGGAGGTCACCGCTCGCCCCGGCGCCAAGATCGATGCCGATGCCCTCAAGCGGGCCATCCGCGATGCGGGCTACGACGTGCGTCGGGTGGATGGTCCCCTGACCTCCAGCGCCCCGGCTGCCAAGACCCCGGGGACTCCCAACTGATGGATCAGCCCCGCTCCGCCGATGGCGGCCGAGCCCTGGTGCAGGGGCGCCGGTTGCGCTCCATCCAGCTGCTCAGCCTGCTCTTCACCTCCGGCACCCTGGTGTGCTGTGTGCTGCCCGCCACCCTGGTGCTGATCGGCGCGGGATCGGTGATGGCGAGCCTGGTGAGCGCCGTGCCTGCCCTGGTGGTGCTCTCCCAGCACAAAGCTCCCGTGTTCACCCTGGCGGGTGTGGGGTTGCTCCTGGCGGGGCTCGCCCTGTGGCGCCAGGCCACCCGGGGCTCCTGCCCCACCGATCCCGAGCGGCGCCGGGCCTGCCTCCAGCTGCAGCGTCAGGCCCGCCTGCTGTTCGGGATCTCCCTGCTGGGGTATGGCGTGGCCCTGGTGGTGACCTTCCTCCTGCCGCTCCTGGCCTGATGGGGCCTCAGCCCAGCTCCAGCAGGGGATAGCGCTCGGCGATCGGATCGCCGGTGAACTGGGCCACCCACCCCTGGGGATTGTCGAAAAAACGAATGGCGGTGAAGCGCGGCGCCGCCCCCATGTCGAACCAGTGGCGGGTGCCGGCCGGCACCCCGATCCAGTCGTCCGCCACGCAGAGCACCTGCAGCACCTCCTCACCGATGTGCAGGCAGAAGAGCCCCTGGCCCTCCACAAAGAAGCGCACCTCATCTTCGCTGTGGGTGTGCTCCGCCAGAAACTTCTGGCGCAGGGCTTCGCGGTCCGGGTGATCGGGGGTGAGGCGGATGGCATCCACCGTGGGATAGGGGCCGCTGGCCTGCACGGCGGCGATCTCCTCGGCATACGCCGCCAGAATCTGATCCGGTTCCGCCTTCGCGTCCAGCGCCACCCGGGCCGGCCAGCGCTGGAAGCCGATGCCACGGGCGGCGAGCTCGGCCGCGATGATGGCCGGATCGTTGGAGGAGAGGCTGGGCAGGGGCTGGCTCCCCTGATCGGGAAAGATCTGCAGATGACTCATTGGACCAACCCCACAGCGCCCCCAGCTTAGAAAGCTTTCCTGATCACCCTTTGACCCTGGCCCCTCCAGCGCTCCCCTCCCCTGAGCCCGCTTCCGCCGGGGTGACCCTGGTGGGGGTGGGGCCTGGCGATCCCGATCTCCTCACCGTGGCGGCGGTGCGGGCCATTCGGGCGGCGGCGGTGGTGGCCTATCCGGTGGCCCGGCAGGGGGGCGAGGGCATGGCCGCCCGCATTGCGGCGCCCTGGATCGGCCCCCACCAGCGGCGGTTGCCCCTGGTGCTGCCGATGGTGGAGGAGGCCCAGCCCCGCCGCCTGGCCTGGCATGACGCCGCCGGGGCCCTGGCCGCCGAAGTGGCCGCCGGCCAGGCGGTTGTTCTGCTCTGCGAGGGGGATGCCTCCCTCTATGCCTCCGGCTCCTACGTGCTGCTGGCCCTGGCGGCCCGCCATCCCACCGTGCCCCTGAGGGTGGTGCCGGGCATCACCTCCCTGGCGGCGGCGGCGGCCGCCGCCTGTGGCCCCCCGGGTCCCTGGCCCCTGGCCTTGCAGCAGGAGCCTCTGCTGATCCGCCCCACCCCCGACACGCCCGAGGCCCTGGACCAGCTTCTGGCCAGCCACCGGGAGGGTGTGATGGTGCTGCTCAAACTCGGCCGGCGCTGGCCCTGGGTGCGCCAGGGCCTGGCGGCCCGGGGGCTGCTCGAACACACGCTCCTGGCCCAGCGGGTGGGCTGGCCCGACCAGCGGCTGGGGCCCGCGGCCGCGGTTCCGGCGGAGGCCCAGCCCTACTTCTCCCTGTTGCTGATCCGCTCGAGCTGGCCCTCCGTTCTCCCCTAGCCCAGGGCTGCCACGCGGGTTTGGGCCGCGTCCAGCAGGGCCAGGGCCGCCGTGGGGCTGGTGGCGGCCATCAGGGCGTGGCGCAGCTGGGGCGCCCCATCAAAGCCGGTGCAGGTCCAGGCCAGGTGCTTGCGGGCGATCAGGAGGCCATGGTGGCCATGGCGCGCCAGCAGGCTCTCCAGTTGGTGCTGGGCCAGGGCCAGCCGCTCGGCCGGGCCTGGGGTGGGGGGCACGGGCCGGCCCTCCAGGGCCGCGGCGATCTGGCCCACCAGCCAGGGGGCCCCCATGGTGCCCCGCCCCACCATCACCCCATCGGCCCCGGTGATCGCCAGGCAGCGCAGGGCATCGGCCGGGTTGTGGATGTCGCCGTTGGCCACCAGGGGGATGGTGAGGGCCCGTTTCACCGCGGCGATGGCCAGCCAGTCGGCCTGGCCCCGGAAGCCCTGCTCCCGGGTGCGGCCATGGAGGGTGACCATCTGGGCGCCGGCCTCCTGCAGGCGCCGGCACCAGGCCACGGCTGGGCTGGGTTCGGGATGGCACCAGCCCAGCCGGGTTTTCACCGTCACGGGAATGGCCACGGCGCGAGCCACCGTCTCCACGATGCGGGCGGCCAGATCCGGATCGCGGATGAGGCTGCTGCCGCCGCCCTTGCGGGCGATCTTCTTCACCGGGCAGCCCATGTTGATGTCGATCAGGAAGGCGCCTGCGGCTTCGGCCCGCCGGGCCGCCTCCGCCATGGCCCCGGGCCGGTGATCCAGCAACTGCACTCCGATGGGGCCGCTCTCCTCGGCCAGCTCCTCCACCTTCCGGCGGCCATGCCCCAGCTCCAGGCTCGTGGCGTTCACCATCTCGGTGAAGAGCAGGGCATCCGGAGCCCAGCGCCGCACCAGCCCCCGGAACACCTGGTCGCTGACGCCCGCCAGGGGGGATTGCAGCACACGGCAGCCCAGCTGCCGGGGGGTGCCGTTGCCAACAAGGGCCAGGGGTGGGGAGAGGGTGGCCATCATGGTGAGCCGATTGTCGGATGCCAGCGCGATGCCCCCCGCTCCAGCTCCCGTTTCCCCGGCCCATCCCCTCAGCCGTGCCCTCCTCGAGGCCGTGCTGGCGGATCGCACCAGCGACCGCTTCGTGTGTGAGCTGGTGTGGCAGCGGCTGGGCTACCACCCGGCCGAGGGCGACGGGGGCTCACCCCTCCCCTGGCGGGCGGGGGCTGAAACCCCGGCTTCCTGGGCAGAGGCCTTCCCCCAGGCGCCGGAGGTGATCGCCCAGCGGCCCGCCAGCATGGCCCTCACCCGTTCCGTGCCGGCCCCCCACAAGCAGCTGCTGAAGGAGCAACTCGGCTTTGCCGGCTACCGCATCGGGGAGCTTTATCCGCGCCGCACCCGCCGGGCCACCGCTGTGAACTGGCTCCTGGCCCACTTGGCGGAACGGGGCGAGCCCCTCCCGGACACCGGCCCCCTCCCCCTCCTGCTGGAGCCCCCAGCGGATCCGCGCTTCGGCCATCCCGGCGATCTGCCGGTGGGCTGAGGGGGCCGGGGGAGCCGGTGGCCGCGGCTCAGAGATGGCCGGTGAGGAGCCAGCGGCGGCGCTGCAGGCCGTGGCGCAGGGGGCCGGGCCAGGTGCAGCGGGGCAGTTCGTGGGAGGGGGTGGCGGGGGTGATGGGCCGGGCCTCAACCGTGGCCACCTGGGCGTAGTGCTCCTGGCAGATGGCCGCATCGCCAGGGCCGTGGCTGTTGAAGGGATAGGAATAGGCCAGGGGCCGCTCGCCGAGGATCGCTTCGAGGTCGTTACGGGAACGGATCAGCTCGGCGCGGAAGGTCTGTTCGTCGATGCCGCTGCGGGGGTAGTGGTGGTGGCCATGGCTGCCGATCTCATGGGGCCCGCCCTGCAGGGAGCGGAGCTGGTGGGCACTGGGGTAGAGGGCCTGGGCCAGCTCCTGCAGCTCCCGGGTGCAGTGGGTGCGGGCGCTCACCTCCGCCAGCAACGCTTCCACCGGCTCCACCGGCTGCTCCTCCCGCAGGTGGGCCACCAGGGCATCGCCTTCATGGGGCCTGCTGGCGGGCAGGCGGGCGTGGGCCAGCTCCTGCAGCACCGCGGCCCGCTGGGGATCGAAGCTGTGGGCGTAGAGGGTGTGCTCCCAGATCAGGGTGGTGGCTCCCACCAGCGCGGTGGATTGAAAGATCACGCCAGGGATCTGGAGCCCGTCGAGCACCTCCAGACCCGTGGTGTAGTTGCAGCGCAGGCCATCGTCGAAGCAGACGATCACCCCGAAGCGATCGGGGCCTGGGAAGCGGCCCCGGCGCAGATCGGCGAAGGTGAGAAACTCCGCTCCCCTGGCCTGGAGAAATGCCAGTTCCCCGCGCAGCTCCTCGGGAGGAATCGGCGGCACGCCGTAGCGATCGAGGAAGGGGATCCGGCCGGGGGTGTCCACCCGGTGATAGAGCAGGCAGAGGATCTGGCCCTTGAGCCGTTGGCGCCAGAGGGGGCCTGTGCCAGGCACGAACAGGAGATCCATCCCCCGGTTGGCCACCCGTTGCAGCAGGGCCATCAGATCAGGCCCCCCGGGGCCACCACGCCCTCCTCCGCCCGTCCCACGAGCCGCAGTCCCGCATCCCGGGCCTCCTTGTGGGCCAGGTAGTCGCGCAGCAGCCCCCGCTTGAGGAGTCGATTGGCCTGCAGCCGCTGCCAGGGTTCGTAGTGGTAGCCGGTGCGTTGCAGGAAGAGCTTGCCCGCCTCCCACTGGCGCACCCGCTGGGCCCGGCCTTCCACCAGGTCGCGGGCGCCCTCCAGCAGCAGGTTGATGCCCAGATCAAAACTGCGCACATCGATGGTTTCAAAGCTGTCGTCCGGTTCCATCGGCACCTGGGCGGAGCGGATGATGTCGCCGCTGTCGATCCCCGGATCGATGTGATGCACCGTGACGCCCACCAGCTCGGGATGGCCCTCCAGCACCATATAGAGGTTGCAGTTGGCGCCCCGGGAGTAGGGCGACAGCCCGGTGTGCAGGTTGACGATCCCGTGGCGGATCTGGGGTTTCAGGGAGAGGATCGGCTCCCGCAGGAGCTGGGTGCCGTTCACCAGAACCAGATCGGGCGCCAGGGCCCGCAGAAACTCCACCGTCTCTGGCCCGTTGATGGCTGAGGTGTGATGGACCGGCACGTCCTCGGGGAGGGCGGGGTCGTGGCCATCGGGCCGGAACAGGCGATCCTCCAGCTCCCGAGCGCGGCGTTCATCGGACCGCAGGGCCAGGCGCGACCAGGCCTGGCGCAGCACAGCCCGGGGGTCCCGATAGCGGCGGAGGCGCTCCCAGCGCCCGGCGGAAGAGGTGTGGGGCGGATGCTGCACCACCACCCCCACCAGTTGAAAATGCTGCCGACTCCGCTGCACCAGGGTGCGCTGATAGAGGCCATCGCAGCACAGAACAACGGCGCGCACAGGCAGAACCTGAGGGGGTGGTTCCGCGCTGGACATGGGACGGCGGGTGGGCGGGGAAGGCTCTGAGGGACCGGAATCCATGGCCAACACTTAACA
Organism: Cyanobacteriota bacterium; assembly: GCA_035285785.1. GTDB lineage: Bacteria > Cyanobacteriota > Cyanobacteriia > PCC-6307 > Cyanobiaceae > Cyanobium. The sequence goes on along the minus strand of JAYKJF010000109.1, from coordinate 7,128 downwards.
GCAGCCCCCGGGCTCCAGATCCCGGTCTGGCCAATTTGCCGGTTGCCCCAGGGAACCGTCCCTCGGGGGATGGGTCTGCGCGGTAGGGTCGCAGAAGCACCAGACGGGTGGGTTTACAGCGTGGCTCTTCCGGTGGTGGCCATCCTCGGGCGCCCCAACGTGGGGAAGTCGACCTTTGTCAACCGGCTGTGCCGCAGCCGGGAGGCCATCGTGCACGACCAGCCCGGCGTGACCCGCGATCGCACCTACCAGGAAGCCTTCTGGCGGGATCACCACTTCAAGGTGGTGGACACGGGAGGGTTGGTGTTTGCCGACGACAGCGAATTCCTGCCGGAGATCCGGGAGCAGGCCAAGCTCGCCCTGGAGGAGGCCGCGGCGGCCGTGCTGGTGGTGGATGGGCAGCAGGGCCTCACCGCCGCCGATGAAAGCATCGCCGAGTGGCTCCGCTTTCAGAATGTGCCCGTGCTGGTGGCTGTCAACAAATGCGAGTCGCCCCAGCAGGGGTTGGCCATGGCCTCGGAGTTCTGGAGCCTGGGGCTGGGAGAGCCCTATGCCATCTCCGCCATCCATGGCGCCGGCACGGGCGATCTGCTGGATCAACTGGTCACCCTGCTTCCCCCGGCCCCGGAGGAAGAGGGCGACGACCCCATCCAGCTGGCCATCGTGGGCCGGCCGAATGTGGGCAAATCAAGCCTGCTCAACGCCATCTGCGGCGAGCAGCGGGCCATCGTGAGCCCCATCCGCGGCACCACCCGCGACACGATCGACACCACCCTGGAGCGGGATGGGCGCATCTGGAAGCTGTTGGACACGGCGGGCATCCGCCGCCGCAGCAGCGTGGAGTATGGCCCGGAGTTTTTCGGCATCAACCGCAGCTTCAAGGCCATTGATCGGAGCGACATCTGCGTGCTGGTGATCGATGCCCTCGATGGCGTCACCGAGCAGGACCAGCGGCTGGCCGGCCGCATCGAAGATGCCGGCCGGGCCTGCGTGGTGGTGGTGAACAAGTGGGATGCGGTGGAGAAGGACAGCCACACCCTCACCCAGATGGAACGGGAGCTCCGCAATCGGCTTTATTTCCTCGACTGGGCTCCCATGCTCTTCACCTCCGCCCTCACGGGGCAGCGGGTGCAGGGGATTTTCCCCCTGGCCGCCGCTGCGGTGGAGCAGCACCAGCGCCGGGTGAGCACCTCGGTGGTGAACGAAGTGCTGCAGGAGGCGCTCCAGTGGCGCTCCCCCCCGGCCACCCGGGGGGGACGCCAGGGACGGCTCTATTACGGCACCCAGGTGGCCTCCAGGCCCCCCAGCTTCACCCTGTTCGTGAACGAGCCCAAGCTCTTCGGCGACACCTACCGCCGCTATGTGGAGCGGCAGATCCGGGAGGGTCTGGGGTTTGAGGGCACCCCCATCCGGCTCTTCTGGAGGGGCAAACAGCAGCGCGATGCGGAGCGGGATCAGGCGCGCCAAGGGATCGATCGCCGCTGATGGACTGGCTGCGCCAGATTCCCATCGGGCAATACGTGGATGCTGCCGGCCTGGAGGGCACCAGCTGGCTCCACCGCCTCGACCCCCGGTTGAAGCTGGCCTGGACCCTGGCGTTTCTGGTCACGCCCGTGCTGGCGGCCCCCAGCTGGCGGTTATCGCTGGTGGGCCTGCTCCTGCTCGTCACCCTGTTCAGCGGGGTGCCGCTGCGCCTGTGGCAACGGTCGGTGCCGGCCCTGTTGGCCTTTGCGGCCCTGGTGGGCCTCCTGTCGCTGCTGTTGCCGGCCTCGCCCGCGCCCACCGCCGGGTTGCAGCGGCCCCCAGGAGAACTCCTTCTGGTGCCCTCCCAGGGCAACGCTCCAGCGGAGCGCAGCGGTGTGCCCTGGGAGATCGGCCGCTGGGGGCCCCTGGCCATGGGGCCCCTCTCCCTGGGGCCCGTGGTGATCACCCGCAAATCCGCCGAGCTGGGCCTCAACGCCTCCACCCTCCTCTTCACCGTGGTGCACAGTGCCAACCTGCTCCTGCTCACCACCGCCCCGGAGGCCCTGGTGTGGGCGATCAACTGGTGGCTGCGGCCCCTCGCCTGGCTGGGCTGGCCCATGGAACGGCTCGGGTTCACCCTGCTGTTGGCGCTGCGGTTCCTGCCGCTGGTGCAGGAGGAGTTGCAGAATCTGCTGCGGTCGCTGGCCACCCGGGCGGTGAACCTCAAATCCCTGGGGTGGAAAACGGGCCTGGGCCTGGTGCTGGCCGTTGGCGAACGGCTCCTGGCTAACGTTTTGCTGCGATCTGAGCAGGGAGCGGAAGCCCTGATGGCGCGCGGTGGGCACTGGTTGCCCCCCGATCGCCTGTATCACCCCAAGGCCAGTGGCCTGCTCCCAACGCTGGTGGGCACGGTCGCTTTGGTGCTGTTGCTGATCCTGCGCTGGAGCGTGGGCCGCGCCTGACACAGGGGGTCCTGGGCCCCTTGCGCCCTGTGATCTTTAATGGAATCAGTGCGTTGTGGCTCGTGAGCGCAGAGCGGTATCTCAGCCATCCCACATTTGGGATGCTCTATCGGGTCGCTCCAGCTGGGGAGAACAGGGATCTCTTCGCAACGCTCTACGCCCAGAGAATTTTTTTCCTGGTGAGCCTCCAGGCCAAAGGGGCCACGTTTGAAGTGATCCCCCTGGCCGATGCCCGCCACTTTGCTGAGCAAAACCTCGCCCGCGCCCGTCGGGAGGGGCCCCAGGAACACGGCCGTTGGCGCCAACTGTTCGACCAGACCTTTCTCTGAGACCCATGGGCACCGGCCCCACGATGGCCGAGCGGTTCGCTGCCGTGCGCGACAGCCTCCCCCCCTCCTGCCGGCTGCTGGCGGTCAGCAAGGGCCAGCCGGTGGAGGCGATCCGGGAGGCCGTGGCCCTGGGCCAACGGAGCTTTGGTGAGAGTCGGCTGCAGGAGGCCCAGGCCAAGCAGGAGGCCCTCGGTGATTGTCCCCCGCTCGATTGGCACTACATCGGCCGCCTGCAGGCCAACAAGGTGCGGGGGGTGTTGCGCCATTTCGGCACCATTCACTCCCTCGACAGCGTTCCGCTGGCGGAGCGCATGCAGCGCATTGCCCAGGAGGAGGGCGTGGCGCCGGTGGTGTTCGTGCAGGTGAAGCTCCGACCGGATCCCGGGAAAACGGGCTTTGATCCCGCCACGCTGCGCCAGCACTGGCCTCTGCTGGCCGGGTTGGCTCCCTTGCGGATCCAGGGTCTGATGACCATGGCGCCCCAGGGGTTGGAGGCCGAGGAGCGGGTGGCCCTCTTTCGGGAGTGTGCCCTGCTGGCAAACGAATTTGCTCTTCCTGAACGGTCCATGGGGATGAGCGGCGACTGGCAGGAGGCCGTAAAGGCAGGTGCCACCTGGGTTCGCGTGGGTTCGGTGCTGTTTGGTGCACGATCCACCCCTGGCGGCTAGTGTGTCCAGATCCCTGGACGACCACACCACAGGTGGTTGCACGCGGACCTATGGGACGCTATTCAGGATCAAGCTCACTCCGCCGAGGCCCGATTCGTGTCGTTGTTTTCCCGTCTCCGTGCTGTCGTTTCTGGTGACGACTATCTCGATGGCGAATACGACGACGAGCTCGACTACGACGCCGGTGATGGTTTTGATGCCTCCACCGGTGGTGGACGCAGCTCCTCGGCTCTCGCCGTCAACTCGGATTTCACGCTCCCCAGCGATGATCCGTTTGCTGGCACCAATGTGATCGGCCTGCCTGGGCTCACCAATGCGGTGGCCGAGGTGATGCTGATGGAGCCCCGCAGCTTCGATGAGATGCCCCGGGCCATCCAGGGGCTGCGGGAGCGCAAGACCGTGATCCTGAACCTCACCATGATGGAGCCGGATCAGGCCCAGCGAGCCGTTGATTTCGTGGCCGGTGGCACCTATGCCATCGATGGCCATCAGGAGCGTGTGGGCGAGAGCATTTTTCTGTTTGCACCGAGCTGTGTCACCGTCACCGCGTCCAGCGTTGAAGAGGCGGCCTCTCCCCGGGTGAGCGCGGCCCAGCGCACCGCCCCATCCGAGCCCCAGGATGCGGCCCCGAGTCCCGCCTGGGGCCGTTCCGACCTGCTCGGTTGACCGTCCCCTCCCCCATGTCACCCCAGACCTTCGGCGTCGTTGGACTGGGGACCATGGCCCAAGCCCTCCTCGAGCCATGGCTTGAGGAGGGCTTGGTTCTGGCTGAAAGCGTGCGGGCGGTGGTGGCCTCCGAAGCCTCCAAGGCGCGCTGGGCCCAGGCCACCCTGGCGGCTCGGGCCCTCCAGGTGGATACGGATCCGGCCCTCGCCTGGCAGGCCCCGGTGGTGCTGCTGGCGGTGAAGCCCCAGCAGCTGGATGCCGTCGCCCGTCAGGCTGCCGCCCTGGTGCCGGAGCGGCCCGATGGCCCCTCGCCCCTGTTGATTTCCCTGCTGGCCGGCGTGCGGCTGGAGCGGCTCCAGCACCTGTTTCCCACCCACACCTGCGTGCGGGCTGTGGTCAACACCCCCGCCCTGGTGCGCTGCGGCCTCACGGCTCTGGCCTGGGGGCAGGAGCCCCCCCCGGAGCAGCGGGCCTGGCTGCACCAGCTCTTTTCCCGGGTTGGGGCGGTGTGGGCCCTGCCGGAGTCCCAGCTGGATGGCTTTCTGGCTCTCACCTCCTCCGGGCCCGCCTTCGTGGCTCTGGTGGCGGAGGGATTGGCGGATGGGGCCGTGGCTGCTGGCCTGCCCCGATCCCTCGCCCAGGAGCTGGCCACGCGCACCCTGGGGGGAACGGCTGCCCTGCTGGAGCAGAAAACGCTCCATCCCGGTCAGCTCAAAGACATGGTGAGCAGTCCGGCGGGCACAACGATCGCGGGCCTGCGTGAACTGGAGCGGGCCGGCTTGCGGTCGGCCCTGCTGGAAGCGGTGCTGGCCGCCGCCCAGCGCAGCCGGGAGCTGGCCTAGGAGGCTTTGGCGCTGCCGAGCCTGGGTTCGGTGCCCGCCAGGATGCGCGACAGATTGGCCCGATGGCGCCAGAGCACCAGGAGGGTGGTGATCAGGGCCACGGCCAGGTAGGCGGGCCGGAAGCCCCCGTTCTGGGGGAACCAACCCAGCATCAGGAGGGGCAGGGCCACGGCGGCCACCATGCTGGAGAGCGACACGATCCGGCTCACGGTGAGCACGGTGAGGAACACACCGAAACAGGCCAGGCCCACGGGCCAGGTGAGGCCCAGGAGCATGCCCAGGCCGGTGGCCACGGCCTTGCCCCCTCTCCAGCCCAACCACACGGGCCAGATGTGGCCGGCCAGGGCCGCCAGGCCCGCGCCCACCACCCAGGCATCCAGCGCCGTGCCGTCCAGGGAGCCGGCCAGCAGCCCTTTCGCCGCCAGCACGGCCGCGGTGCCCTTGAACACATCCAGAAGAAACACCCCCAGGGCGGGCCCTTTGCCCACCACCCGCAACACGTTCGTGGCCCCTGTGGAGCCGGAACCCTCCTGGCGGATGTCGATGCCTTTCAGCAGGCGTGCGGCCAGATAGCCGAAGGGGATCGAACCGAGCAGATAGCCCAGAAGCAGCAGCGCGAGGGGCAGCATGGTGGTTGGGGGGTCAGTAGAGGTCATCCTCAGCGGTGCGCTCCATGGGGGTGCCAGCGAAGGCCAGCCAGAGGGGGAATTGCAGCACGGAGATGTCGATCGCCTGCTCGGCCGCATCGATCACGATGAAGGGCAGCTCGTTCTGTTCCTCCAGGCGGTCGGCCCGCTCCACCAGCGCCTCCGACCGCTCAAAGAGCACGATGCCGCTGTTGGGTCCGAAATCCTCCCGGCTCAACCCCAGGCAATCCTGCAGTCCCCGCCGCCACTCGCCCAGCCGTTCCGGCTGGCTGGCCATCACCAGGGTTTGGAAGCGATCGCCGTAGAGATCGCCGAGGATGGTGATGGCGGCGGAGGCCACCCCCACATTGCGCAGGCGGGTGCCCCGGCTGGGCTGGGCCCCCCGGCCTCCCTGCCGCAGAAACCAGTCTTCGAGCAGGCCGGCCCCCTCCCCATCCAGCGTGCGGCGCAGGCGCCAGGGATCGGCGGAGAAGTCGGGCTGGCCCTGGAAGCTGGCCAACCAGGCCCGGATCACGTCCTCGTCCTGGCTGAACAGGCCCGCCGCCGCGGGCGGAGCCTGGGGCGCGGCGGCCTCCGCGGCCCGTTGCTGATCCAGGGTGGAGGGCTGCACCAGGAGGGGTTGGCTCACCAGCTGGGCCTGTTCGGCCGAGGCCGCCAGGTTCTGGAGGGCGCCCACCAGATAGTCCTGAAATCCCCGCACCCGTTTGGCGATCTCCTCCGACTGGCCGCTGAAGGTGCCGTTGATCTCCCCGCTCAGCTGGCTTTTGCGGGCCTCCAGGGCCGCGATCTCGCCCTCCAGGCTGGCCCGTTTCTCCTCCAGCTCCTGGAGTGGAAGGGCGTCGGTTGGGGGGGGTGTGGTGTCGTCGGTCATGGCTGGGGGGCGACGGGAAGGGCAACCCGTTGGTTCAGCTGGGCCCGGAGGGCGGTGGCATCAAAGAGCACGGGCAGCAGGTGCACGCTCTTCTGCTCTCGGAAATAGAACAGCACGGGCGCGGCGGGGAAGAAGAGGCGCCAGGCGAGCCAGTCGGTGTAAGGGAACCGGCGGATCTCCTTGCCGCTGCGCAGCACCAGGAGGGCCTCGGCGTTGAAGCACAGCCGCAGCGATGCGGTTTGCACCATCAGAAAGGTGGCAAAGGCCAGCAGGGCCAGCCCCAACCAGAGGGCGCCCCCCCAGCGGGTGGTGCCCGCCAGCACCAGGGCGGCGATCAGGGTGAGCCCGAGGGGCACCCAGAAGCGGGGCGCCAGGGTGACGTCCCCAGCGATGGCCTGGGCGTCAGCGGGGGATGACATCGCCATGGACCTCTGTTGGATGGCTTGACTGGGGATTCTGGCTGGTGTGGCGGGCCATCAGCTCCCAAACAGGATCTGGGTGAGGACCACATCGGCCAGTGCCACACACACCAGAATCATCACCACGGCACCGGTGGTGCTGGTGCCCACCTCCTTGGGGCCCCCCTTGGTGGTGAGTCCCCAGCCGCAGGCCAGCACGGCGATGATCAGGCCGAACACCACGGATTTGAGCAGCATGGAGGGCACGTCGTCGGGCTCCA
>JAYKJF010000108.1:0-4575 GCA_035285785.1 Cyanobacteriota bacterium | reverse complement strand
GGGGAATCCCCCGGTCGTAGAGGAACTGGGCATGGGGCGCCGGCCGCAGGCGCACCCCTCGACGCCTGGCCTCCTGGGGAAGGGCGCGCCAAAGCAACTGGGCCATGCAGGCTGGATCATCCAGGCTTGGATGGCGGAAGGCGATCAGCAACCGGCTCTCACCGCCCTGGAAACGAACCATGGCATCCAGCAGCCGTTCCGGCTGGCGCACCGTGATCCGGGTGATGTGGCTTCGCTGGCGCAGCCACAAGGGCAACAGCCAGCGGCTCAGGGCCAACACCCGCCCGTCCAGGTGGGGCGGCAGGAACTCCAGGGGAGCGGCGACAGGCATGTTCCAGGCTTAGCAAGCCTTCGGAACGGATGAAGAACTTCCACGCTCCCGCCCTCCCCCCGCTGCCTTCCGCCCCTCCGCTGGCGATGATCCGAGCAGTCGCGATCACCCGCTTGCACCTGCCTTCCCTGCCCCTCCAGCCTGTGGGGGGTCCGTCCCAACCGTTGCCAGCCCCCGGCGGCCGGCGGTGGTGGCTGGCGGCCCTGGGCCTGGCCGGCCTTCTGCTGTCGGTCCCCGCCGCCCGGGCGGAAACCGTCGTGGAGCGGGCCGCCCGCACCGGTGTGATCACCCTGGGCACCCGCACCAACCAGATCCCCTACGCCTATCGGGATGACAAGCAGCAGCTGGTGGGTGTGGCGGTGGATGTAGCCAATCGCATCGCCCAGGAGGTGTCGCGCTATCTGAACAAGCCGGTGCGGCTGGAGTTTCGTCCGGTGGAGAGCACCGACGCGCTCTATCAGAAAGTGAGCCGGGGGGAGGTGGATCTGGCCTGCGGCCTCCCCTTCACCTGGCAGCAGGAGATGGTGGTGGATTACAGCGTGCCCTTCAGCCTGTCGGGCATTCGCCTGCTCACCAAAGGCGGGGTGAAGGCCTCACCGGACGCCCTGGCCGGCAAGCGCATCGGCGTGATCCCCGGATCCCTGGGGGAAGCCACGATCCGGGCCCTTCAGCCGGCGGCGGTGCGCTTGCCGCAGAAGGACCTGGAGACGGGCGTGGCCGGGGTGATCCAGGGGCGGCTGGATGGCATGGCGGGAGATTCGATCCTGCTGGCGGGGGCCCTGCAGCCCTACGCCAAACGCTTCAAGGACACCCAGGTGTATGAGCTGGTGCCCCGGGAGGCCTACGGCCGCTACGCGGTGGGGTGCATCGTGCCGGAGAACAACTCCACCTTCCGCAACCTCGCGGATCTGGCCGTCGTCGGCCTCCTCCAGGGATATCTGGATGACGATCCGGCCTCCGTGGCAGCCGTGAACCGCTGGTTTGGCCCCCAGGGCATCGTGCAGCTGCCCGGCGACATGGTGCGCTCCTATTTCGAGGCCGTGTTGTTGACCCATGAGCGGCTGCCCCCCACACGCCCTTGACCAACTCTGGTCCTGGCTTGATCGATCGCCATGGAGGATCTGGTCAGGACCTCCGGGGAAGGCGCCATCCATTGCTCAACAGTGGTTTGGCCCGTTCTTTGGAGGCACTGCGGGGCGATCTCGAGCATGGCGTCGGAGGAATCCACGGGCACGCCCAGCACCCGGGTGCCCTCCACCTCGGCAACGATTGCGCTTTCAGCGCTGCCATGGGTGAGCACCTCCAATGCAACCAGCGCCTGGCCTGGTCGGCGAGGGCATCCAGGGTGTCGGCCCAGGTGCGACGGAAAAGGATGCCGCCCGTGACCCACTTGCAGGCCTGCAGGACATGATGGTGATTGTTCCAGTAGCTCCCGATATAAACAAAGCTCAAGACATAACTGGGTAACGCTGGAATCAGCTGGATCAACGACCACCAACTGGCATCATCGGGGACCTTCAGATCCAGCACCCTAGTCGTGATCACGATGGCCAACACACCATCGCTGAAGGCCTCTAGTCGCAATATCCCCATCATCACGGGGAATGTGTTGCCAGGAAAAATGAATCCTAGGGAGGCCGCCCTCTGGCGATCTGTGCCATTCTTTGGCCCATCTTCCCTTCTCAAGGGTCTTCACCAGGGGGCCTGACGCCTCCATGCCGTCTGCGGCTGCCACCCCCTCCAACAAGCCGCCCCCTCGATCCACCCTGCCATCCCTCAGCCTGGGCCTCACCCTGGCCCTCAATCTGGCGTCATCCCCCCTCAACGCCCAGGAAGCGGAAGCCTTCTCCCCCACCACCGCGGTGCGGGTGGAAGTGAACGCGGTGACTGGGGCCCTGAGCTTCAGCGGCGATGCCGTGGACCGGGGGGCGAACACCGCCGTCGGCGCCCCCCTGCTGAATGCCTGGACGGTGAATCTGGACTCTCGCCTGACGCTCGATACAAGCTTCACGGGGCAGGACCTGTTGCGGCTGCGGCTGCGCAGCGGCAATTTCGCTCCGTCTGGCTTTTTTTCCAATCCACCCACACCTCTGACGCGCCTCGACGTCGCCTTTCAGGAGCCCCTCTGCCCCAGGGGGGAGGGGGGGTGCGGCAACCACGTGAGTGTCAACCGACTGTTCCTGCGGGTGCCCCTCGGCGCCACGATCCGGGCCACCGCCGGCAGCCGACTGATGCAACTGGACCTGCTGCCGGTGTGGCCGAGTGTCTACACAGACTCCCCGATCCTGGAATTGTTTCAGCGGGCCGGTGCGCCCGGGGCTTACAGCCGCCGGGTGGGCAGTGGCTTCGGGGCCTGGTGGCAGCCGAAGGGAGCGCTGAAGGGCCTCTCCCTGGCCTACGGCTACGTGGCCCCCCGCGGCGCCGAGGGCGAACCCGCCCGGGGCGGCTGGCACACCGCCGGGGGCGATGACACCAACACCGTGCAACTCGCCTACACCCGCCCCAGCTGGAACCTCACCGCCGCCTGGACGCGCAATGGCCAGCGGGCCCTGCTGCGGGGCACGCCCCTGGCCAGCCAGCTCGCGGCAGAAGCTCGCGGCGGGGCGGTTCAGTCCTGGTCGCTGGCGGGGTATTGGCAACCCCTGATGGCCGGCTGGATTCCGGCCATCAGCGGCGGCTGGGGGGAGGACCGCTTCGCTTTCACCACCGATCCAGTGGCGGGCCTCACGGGAGTGCGCACCTCCTCCTGGAGCGTGGGCCTGAGCTGGAGTGATGCCTTCGGCCCGGGCAACAGCGTGATGCTGGCCCTGGGCGTCCCGGCCCACGTCACCGGGCTCAGAGGCTTGGGGGAGGTCAGCGTGAACGACTCCGGCCTGGCCCTGGAGATGGCCACCCGGATTCGTCTGAGTGATGCCTTCAGCATCACGCCCGCCGTGTTCTGGCTGACCCGACCCCGGGGGGCGATGGGGGGCACCACCAGCCTCCAACAGGCCCTTGGGCCGGAGGCAAGGGCGGACGACACCAGCCTTGGCGTGTGGGGGGGGCTGCTGCGGGGGACCCTGCGGTTCTGAGGACAGCCTGCCGCGGCCATGGAGGCAGCCGGGAGCAGCATTAAGCTAATTAAAACACACAAAAATCATCACATCAAAGCAACATGAACATTGTGGATGGCCAAATTCAGATTGCCTCTTTCCTGACGGTTACCCTAGGAATCCTGGTTCTATTTCTCGGCAAGTTTCTCAACAGACACGTGCGGCTTTTACGGGAGTTCACCATTCCTGAACCTGTTAGCGGTGGATTGGTGGTCGCCCTCGTAATCGCGCTCCTCCATGCCTCCTTTGGGCTGGATATCAACTTTGGCATGCGGGCTCGTGATCTGCTGCTGGTGTATTTCTTCACCACGGTGGGCATGAATGCCAGCTTCGCGGACCTGCGGCGGGGTGGGCGCTCCCTGGTGGTGCTGCTGGTCATCACCATCCTGCTGATGCTGGCCCAGAACGCCCTGGGCATTGCCGTGGCCCATGCCCTTGGCATGCCTCCGGCCACGGGGGTTCTGGCGGGCACGGTCGCCCTGATTGGCGGCCATGGCACCGCCATCGCCTGGGCACCCCGGTTTGTGGCCGATCAAGGGATTGTCAACGCCATGGAGATCGGCATCGCCGCCGCCACCTTCGGCCTGATCATCTCCAGCGCCACGGGCGGCCCTGTGGCCCGCTTCCTGATCAGCCGCCACCGCCTGGCCGCTCCAAGCTCCGACGCCAACTCACTGCTGGCGACCACAACACCGCCGGCCAACATCACCCCCGCGCCCAGCGCCACGCCCCCCACCACCATGGGCTCCGATGACGTGCTGATGGCTGTGCTGGCGATCAACATCTGCATCATTCTCGGCTCGATCCTGCAGGAGCTGATCCGCGAGCGGGGACTATTTCTGCCCCTGTTTGTGCCCTGTCTGATCGTGGGCATTCTTCTCAGCAATCTGCTGCCCCGCGGTTATGCGTGGCTTCGCTGGCCCTCCCGCACCCCCACCCTCGACCTGATCGGGGAGATCTCCTTGGGGGCCTTCCTGGCCATGTCACTGATGACCATCCAGTTCTGGACCCTTGTCGATCTGGCGGGCCCCCTGCTGGTGCTTCTGGTCGCCCAGTTCGCCCTGGCCCTGGCGCTCAATCTCTTCCTTGTGTTCCCCCTGCTGGGGGGGAACTACGACGCGGCGGTGATCGCCGCCGGCTTCATGGGGTACT
>JAYKJF010000107.1:0-2781 GCA_035285785.1 Cyanobacteriota bacterium | reverse complement strand
GGCCAGCCCCACGAGAAGATCATCGATGTGGTGTGGGCCGGCAACCGCCGCCCCGGCTCCAACGGCAAATTGCCAGCCCTTGGCAACACGGTGAACCTCAAGACCGCCACCTACGCCAACTCCATCGGCGCCCCCGTGCTGGCGGGGATCTGGCGGGATCCAGACTTCGATCCCTCCCGCCCCACCCTCTACTACGTGCGGGTGCTCGAGATCCCCACCCCCCGCTGGACCACCTATGACGCCGTGCGGGCCAAGCTCCCCCTCCTGCAGGACGTGCCCGCCACCGTTCAGGAACGGGCCTGGAGCTCGCCGATCTGGGTGACGCCCGGCCCCACGGCCAGCTGATCAAACCCGCCCCGTTCCACCAGGGCCCGGGCGATGGTTTGCTCGCCCCCCACCAGGGGTGTGTGGTGAAAGATGGCCACGCCACCGAGTCCCTCCCGGCGGGCCAGTTGCACCATCCGCAGCACGGTGTCGGTATCGAGATCCTGGCCATTGGCCCGCAGGGTGAGGCCCGCCACCACCCGTTGCCTTTGCTCCCGCCCCAGGGGCCGCAGGTTGCCCTCCAGCACCTGCTGGAAGGCGCCCACGCTGTTGCGGTAGAGCTGGGGCAGCAGCAGATCCACGCTGCCGTTGTTCAGCCAGCTTGTGCTGTCCTGCATCAGCTGGGTGAGCCCCGTGGGCAGGGGGCAGGGCGATAGGCACCAGAGCAGATCCGGCCGCACCCGGTGGATTCGCTCCCCCATCCCCTTCACCCAGCCACTCAGGCCCTCGATGCGAAAGCGGCTCCAGCTGGGGTCGTCATCCCGCGCACCAGGCCGTTTCCCGGTGGCCTGCCGATAGCGCTCCAACGTGGCCGGATCGTGGCTGCCGCTGCGGGGAATCGCCATGTGGTCGTCCCCCTGCACCCCATCCACCCCATAGCGCTCCACCACCTCCAACACCAGCGCCTCCACAAAGGCTTGCACCTCAGGGTGGAGTCCGTTCAGCCAGCGCAGTCCCCCTTCCACCACCACCTCCCCCCGCCGATCCCTGGCCGCCCAGTCCGGTTTCGCCGCCAGGAGCCCCCGCGACGCCCCCACCGGTTCGGCGGCAAAGCCATATTCCAACCAGGGGATCACCATGAGCCCCCGTTCCTTGCCCAGTTCCACCACCAGTTGGAGGGGGTCGATCCCGGCCGAGGCATACACCGGATCCTGCTTCGGCAGGCCAAGCCCCTCCATCACCGCGCTGGGCCAGGCCGTGAAACTTTGATTCCACACCGCCGGGAACACGGTGTTCCAACCCAGTTCCACCAGTTGATCCATGGCCCGGGCCACCGTGTCCCGCGACTGCCAGATCCCACTGTGGTGGTGGCTGCAGATCCACACCCCCCGCAGCTCCCGCTGGGCCGATCGCCCCCCCGTGGTGGGCTGCCCGCCTGGCTCCAGCCACAGGGCCGCCACGAAGCCCTCCAGCTCGCCCGCGCGCACCTGGAGCCAGTCGGTGCGTTGGGATCCCCCGGGCGCGTCGTAGGGATCCCCCTTCACCGTTTGGATCCCCTCGACGCTGGTGCCCTCCGGCAGGAGCGCCAGCCTCCGGCCCGTGGTGCTCGGCAGGGAGCGCAGGGCCACTCCGGCCGGTGCGATGACACGAACGAAAGCCACGGGATTCGGCCGGCATAGGGGATGGGTGCCATCTTGCCCAGGGCTTCCATAGGCTGGCCCCGTCACCCCCCTTCGATGCCCTCCGATTCCCCCTCCCCAGATGCGCCAGAGTTGCTTGAGGTGGGGAGGCTTGTGGCGGCCCAGGGGCTGCAGGGGGAGTTGCGGGTGTTGCCGCTGAGTGATTTTCCGGAGCGGTTCACCTCACCGGGGGGCCGCTGGTTGCGCCACCGCCAGGGTTCGCTCCAAGCGGTGGAGCTCAAGGCGGGACGCCAGCTGCCAGGCAAGGAGCTCTATGTGGTGCGCCTGGAGGGGGTGAACAGCCGCACCGCGGCTGAAGCCCTCGTGGGCTGTGATCTGCTCGCCAGCTCGGCTGATCGGCCGGCGCTGGAGCCGGGCGAATTCCATCTGCTGGATTTGGAGGGCCTGCAGGTGAGGGTGCTCCCCCAGGGCATGCCCATCGGCACCGTGAGGGATCTCATCCACGGCGGCAATGATCTGCTTGAGGTGGAACTTACCGACGGGCAGCGGAGGGTGCTGATTCCCTTCGTGGAGGCCATCGTGCCCGAGGTGCATCTCGAAGCGGGCTGGATTGGACTCACCCCACCGCCTGGGCTGCTGGACCTTTGAAGTTCAGACCCCTTGCAAGGAGAGGGCACAACAGCGTGCTGGACGGTTTTCCTGCTCCCCTCAACCGCTGGCATCTTTGGAAATCAGGGATACTCTCAACCGAGCTTTAGGGAGCTCCCATCGGCCTATGGGGTCAAGAAACGCTCGCAAAATCAGCTTTCTTGGCAATTTTCCCCCCCGACAATGCGGCATTGCCACCTTCACCCGTGATCTCCACCAGGCGGTGGGCCACCAGCGCCCCGAGTGGACCACACCCGTTCTCAGCGTCACCGATCCCGGATTCCGCTACGACTATCCGGATGTGGTGCGCTTTGAGCTCCCCGAGAGAAGTTTCTCCAGTTATCAACGGGCCGCCGACTTCATCAACCTCTCCCACACCGATCTGCTGTGCATCCAGCATGAGTTTGGGATCTATGGAGGGCCCTCCGGCAGCCATCTGCTCAACTTGATGCGTCGCCTCCGGTTGCCGGTGGTCACCACGCTCCACACCGTGCTGGAGAACCCCACG
>JAYKJF010000106.1:0-11535 GCA_035285785.1 Cyanobacteriota bacterium | reverse complement strand
AGGTCAGAAAGCACCGACAGCTGGCATGAGAGTGAGGTCCTCCACCACCTGGTGATGGGGCTGTTCGGCGAGGAAAAGCAGGGTTCGGGCCACCTGATCGGCTGAAAGCATCGCACGGCGATCGAAGGAGCTTTGAACGGTTTCACTATCCCAAAGGGGCGTGTTCACCGAACCAAGGGTGAGTGTGCTCACCCGGATGCCATGGGTCCGCTCCTCTTCAGCCAGGCAGCGACTGAAGCTGGCCAGAGCCGCTTTGCTCGTGCAATACGCCCCCCAATCCGGGAAGGCGTGCCGTGCGGCGTGGCTGCTCACATTCACGATCAATCCCCCACCGGCGGTCCGGAGGATGGGAACGACTGCCTGGCAGACCTGGAACACACTGGTGAGGTTCAATTGGATGAGCCTCTGCCACTCCTCGAGGGGCATCTCGGCGAGCGCTCCGATCCAGGCGCACCCTGCGTTGTTGATCACAATGGAGGGTGTCAGGCCTCGGGAGCACAGCTCCCGCACCCCGCCACCAATGGCCGCAGGATCGGCCAGATCGATGGCCGCCGTTTCCACCCGGGAACCACCAGCGCGGATCGACTCGGCAAGATCGTGAAATTCGGGAGACGAACGGGCAATCAACAGCAGGGAATAACCAGCTTGTGCCAAACATCGTGCTGTGGCAGCACCGATGCCACGGGAGGCACCCGTGATCAAAGCGACGCTCAACGGGCTTCAAAAAAACCAGGCGCAGCCTAGAGAGCTGGTTGATGTTCCGGGGTGGAACTCTCCAGAAACCGGCCCATTCGGCGAAACTTTGCATAGCGCTGGTTCAGCAGCTCTTCTTCACTCAGGGACTGAAGGTGTTTCAACTCCGTGAGCAGGGCTGCCTTGAGGGTTTCAGCGGCTTGTAGTGGTGCCCAGTGGTTGCCGCCTGAAGGTTCGGGCAGAACGGTGTCCACCACCTCAAGCCGTTGGAGATCGCTGGCGGTGATCCGCAAGGCTTCGGCGGCTTCCGGCGCCTTGGCCGCATCCCTCCAGAGGATGGACGCGCACGCCTCAGGGCTGGCCACGGTGTAGACGCTGTGTTCAAACATCAGCAGCCGGTCGGCAACGCCGATGCCGAGGGCCCCACCCGAGCCCCCCTCCCCGATCACCGTGGCCAGGATGGGCACCCGTAGCCGGAACATGTCGCGCAGATTGACGGCAATGGCCTCTCCCTGCCCTTGCTCTTCCGCCAGAACCCCTGCATAAGCTCCGGGGGTGTCGATGAAGCTCAGGATGGGCAGGCCGAAGCGGTCGGCATGCTCCATGAGGCGCATGGCCTTCCTGTAGCCCCCTGGGGAGGCCATACCGAAGTTGCGGGCCACATTCTCCTTGGTATCGCGCCCCTTCTGGTGCCCCAGCAGAAGCACGGCCTGATCACCGATCTGGCCCACGCCCCCCACCAGGGCCCGATCATCGCTGCCGCAGCGATCCCCGTGGAGCTCGTACCAGGAATCGGTGATCACCTGGATGTAATCCAGGGTGCTGGGGCGCTGCGGATGGCGCGCCACCTGAATTTTCTGGGCAGGGGTGAGGGAGCGGAAGATCTCCTCCCGTCTTCGGCTGGCAAGGGTTTCCAGCTGGAGCAATTGCTGGCTCACATCCACTTCCGAATCGCGGGCGAGCTGGCGGATCTGGTCGATCTGCTCCTCCAGCTCGATCAGGGGTTTCTCAAAATCCAGAAGGGCGCGTCGGGCCATGGAGCGGGGAGGGCGGTGGGAGGGAGAGAAGGCCGGGGTCAGGCCATCACGAGGGAGGGGGCCAGCTGGTGATGCAATCCGAGGGGCGTGAATCCATGACGCCGTGAAGCATCGCCGATCCGTTCCATTTTTTCAATCGTGATGTTGTTGCGACCCCAGCTGAAATTGGTATGGAGCTCTTCGAAGTCGAGCAGCATCGCTTCGGCAAAGCAGGCAAACATCTGACGTTTGGGATTAAACATGTCGGCGCCGCTCATCATTTGCCAGGAGATGTCCTGCCAGAACTCCACAATGCCCCCCTTCAGCACGGTGATGCCCTCATCGGCCACCCTGGTATCAAGGTTCTTGGGATAGCCGCCGTCCACCATCAGGCAGGGGCGCCGAAAGGCGGTGTCCTCCAGGGACAGGGTCTGGGGCAGGCTCGCCACCCACACCACCACATCCGCCTCCGGCAGGGCGTCTTCCATCGACAGGATGCGCCCGGACCCGAGGGAGGCTTGAAGGTCGAGCAGGGGTTGCTGCTGGCGCGCCACCAGGAGCACCTCACCCACTCCCGTTCGCTGAAGGAGCCAGCGGCAGACGGCGCTGCCGATGTCTCCGGTGGCTCCAATCACCGCCACCTTGGCTCGGGAGAGGTCGATTCCCACCTCAGGAGCTGTGATCTCCACCTGGCGGCAGATCACCCAGGCGGTGTGGGTGTTTCCTGTCGTGAATCGCTGCCAATCCAGAGTTGTATTGCGAATTTGCTGTTGTTGGAGCAGATTGAAGTTCTCAAAAATAATGGATGTGAACCCGCCCAGGGCACTGATGGTGATCCCGTTCTTCTGGGCCAATTCCATGGCATTGAGAACTTTCCGCCGAGCGGTTTTGAACCGGCTCAACATCTCTGGAACAAAGACGGAATCGATATAAGCGCCTTCAATGGTCTTGCCCTCGGGGCTGCTCACGGTGAAGCGTTCCACCAACTGGGGCGGAGCGCTGCACCACATGTCCAGATCCCCTTCGGCGTAGTCCGGATAGCCAAGGGAAAGGGCCAGGGCCTTGGCGGCATCAAGACTCGTGGAATGACCGATCAGGCCAAACATGGGCGAAGGGGATGGCGGTGGCAGAAGCTGCCGGCGCCACATCCTGCCATGGAGATCCTTGGAGCCGTTGCCTTATCCCACCAGGGCCGCTGCCGCCATCCGGGCGATTTCGCGGGAATTGAAGCCGATTTCCGTCAGAGCCTCCTGGTAGGCGATCAGGAAGTCCTCGATCAGATCCTCCTTGGCCATCCCCAGCTCAGCCGCGTCGGCTGCCACCCCTTCCAGCATCCGCCTGACGTGGGGAAGATTGTCCCGGTTGGCCTGCTCCAGCTCCTCACGGCTGCTCTCGAAATTGGCTTTGAGCCATTCCTGTCCGTAGTTCAGGTGGGTGTACTCGTCCTTGACCACACCCTCGGTGATCTTGCGGGCGAAGGGGTCGGCGACAGGGATATAGATGTGATAGGCCGAAATAGCGAAGGCTTCGATCAGGAGCGCCTGGATGAGCAGGCATGTGACCACCTTCCCCTCTGAAAGGGCGGTTTGAAAGTTCTCCCGAAGGGGCGTGAAGAATTTCTGAGCAAAGGGCATATCGGCAGCGACGCCGAGATTGTTGCCACAGGCCATGAAGCCCTTCATGTGCTTCAACTCCATCCGGGCCAGGCCGGCCAGTTCCTCGGCTTGATCCGGGAGCAGTGTGCCGAGAGCGATGTAATTGTCGTGAGCTTCTTGCTCCCCTTCAATCACAATGGCGTTGATACGGCTGTAGGCATCCTTATAGGTATCACTTTTAAAGTCCGGCAGGGTTTCGGTCTCCAGACTCGTCATGGCTAGGAAGGGATGGGTTGGCAGAGTTTAAGCACGAGTCTTTGCCCTTGGCGGCCACTCACTGCTGAGAAGCGCCATCAAACGCTGCTGCCAGCTGCTCACCAGTGCATGGAAGAGCTGTTCCCCGAGCTCGGCTGTGGCCCCTGAGGGGTCCCCGATCACTCCGGTTCCGCTGAGGTCCTGGGTGAGCCACGCCGTCGGCGCCAGGCCTTCCCAGCTCCAGCCTTGCGGCGGTGGGCAGGGGGGGCGCAGCCCGTCCGCCTGTCGCAGGGGGCCCACGAGCTCCGGTGCCAGATGGAGCATCAGGCTGGTTTCCGCCAGGCCTGCATGCAGCCCCGCGCTGCGCTCGGGTTCCGGGATGAGGGAGCCCAGCGTTTCGGGCCCCCGCCAGAGAAAACAGGGGAGCACCGCCAGGGAGGGGTGCCGTTCCCGCAGTTGGCGGGCCGCCACCTCCAGCAGGCTGATCTGCCCCCCGTGGGCATTCATCAACACGAGCCGCTGGAACCCCCAGCCAGCCAGGTCGGCACCCACCCGCTCCACCAGACGGATCAGCTCCTCAGCCCGCAGGCTGAAGGTGCCAGGAAAAGCCTTGTGCTCAGGGGCAAAGCCGATCTGCTGCACGGGCAGTCGCCAGATCGGCAGATCGGCGGGCAAGGCCTGGATCAGCGCATCCACCACCCGATCGGCGAAGAGGGCATCGGTGGCCAGGGGCAGATGGGGACCATGCTGTTCGAGGGACCCCAGGGGCCAGATCACGGTGCTGCCCTGCCGCTGGGCTGCCTCCTCCACCGCTGGCCAGGGCAGGTGTTCCAAGCGTTTGTCCATGGCGGATGGGCTCTGGTGGGGAAAGGACCACGGGAGCCAAGGGAAGACTCCGTAGAGTGGGCAGTCTGTCAATCCACCAGGTGATGGCCGGTCCCGGCAAGCCCTCTTCGCTTCAGCCTCGGCGGCCCGATCCCCGAAATTCTGGGGGAGGAGTCACACCGCCGCGCCGCCCCCCCCAGGTGGTGATGCTGAAAAAGGACGATCCCAAGGACGACGCCAAGGCGGATCGATCCCTGCCCTCGGCTGAGGACGTCAGCCCGATCCCTGCTCCCCAGCCCCCGCAGCCTCCGGCTCCCCCCGCCTCCGGCCCCGATCAGGGGCAGTCCGACGACGAGCGTTTTTCCATGGCGGAGCTGGAGGGGCTGACCATGGCCGATCTCCTGGGCCCCTCTGCCACCCCATCGCGAAAAGGGGGCCAGTCTCAGCCGTCCCAACCGGCGGCCAGGGCTGAACGTCGGCCGGAGCGCAGCGTTGACGATTTCGATTTTGATGAGGAGGCCTTCCTGGCTGCCCTCGACGAGAACGAACCCATCGGCACCACAGGCGATCTGGTGAAGGGCACCGTGATCGGTGCCGAGAGCGACGGGGTGTACGTGGACATCGGGGGTAAGGCTCCCGGCTTCATGCCGAAGCGTGAGTGCGGCCTGGGGGTGATCACCAGCCTCAAAGAGCGCTATCCCAAGGGCCTGGCCGTGGAGGTGCTGGTCACCCGCGAGCAGAACGCTGAGGGCATGGTGACGGTGAGCGTCCGGGCCCTGGAACTGCGCAAGAGCTGGGACAAGGTGCTTCAGCTGGAGAAGGAGGGTGCGGTGGTGCAGGTCAAGGTGAATGGCTTCAACCGGGGAGGGGTCACCTGTGACCTCGAGGGGCTCCGGGGCTTTATTCCCCGATCCCAGCTCAGCGAGGGCGAGCAGCACGAAGCGCTGGTGGGCAAAACCCTGGGGGTGGCGTTCCTCGAGGTGAATCCTGAAACCCGCAAGCTGGTGCTTTCGGAGAAAAGGGCGGCCACAGCACTGCGCTTCCGTGAGCTTGAGGTGGGCCAACTGGTGGAGGGCCAGATCAGCGCCATCAAGCCCTATGGGTTCTTTGTTGATCTCGGTGGTGTCAGTGGCCTGCTCCACCATTCCTCCATCACCGGGGCCGTGTTGCGCGATCTCCGGGAAGCCTTCCAAACCGGGGAGCGGGTGGTGGCGCTCATCACGGCGGTGGATGGCCAGCGCGGACGGATTGCCCTCAACACCCAGCTCCTGGAAAACCAACCCGGAGAATGGCTTGTCGCCAAGGAACAGGTGATGGCAGAGGCGCCAGAGCGGGCGGCTCGGGCCCTCTCCCTGCTCAAACAGCACCAGCAACAGCCCGAGCAGGAGCAGCCGGCCGCGCCGCCGGACGCTTCCACGACCCCGCCACAGGAGCCAATCTCGGCGGGGGCACCCTCAGGGGACTCTCCCGATCTCCCATGACGGTGCGTTTGCCTGCCCCTGCAGGACTGCGTGGAGCCGACTGGGAGGTGGATTTCTACTCCCGCCCTGTTCTCGAGTCGGACGGACGCAAGCGCTGGGAAGTGCTGATCTCCTCCACCCCCGAGGTCTCGTCCGCCTCCCCCACCGCTTCTCCGTTCCGTTTTGTGAAACGGTGTTCCGCCGACACCGTTAATTCTCAATGGCTGCGGGAGGCCCTGGCGGAAGCCCTGGCAGCGGCCCAGTCGGAAGGGCATGTCTCGCCCCGACGTCTCCGCTGCTGGAGAGGGTCCATGCGGGCGATGGTGGAGAGGGCTGCTGCCCCCCTGGCGTTGGAGGTGCTCCCCAGTCGGCGCTGTTTCTCCCTGATGGAGTGGCTTGGGCAACGGGAGCGGGAGGTGTACCCCGCTGAGGAGGGTTACATGGCCGGTCCTCTGGCCCCCCCACCCCAACCCCAGCGTCCCGTTCCCCTGCCCTGGCCGGAAGT
This sequence comes from Cyanobacteriota bacterium, assembly GCA_035285785.1. Lineage (GTDB taxonomy): Bacteria > Cyanobacteriota > Cyanobacteriia > PCC-6307 > Cyanobiaceae > Cyanobium. The sequence goes on along the minus strand of JAYKJF010000106.1, from coordinate 5,186 downwards.
GGCCCGGGGAGACTCCTGGAGTTGGGCGATGCTCCCCCTGCAGACCCTCGGCGAAGCAGCGGAGTGGAGCATGGGTTTTGGAGCCCTGCTTCCCCTTCCCCCCGGTCTCGATCCCCAGGTTGGGGTGCCGGGGATCCGTCTCTTCAGCCGTCAGCGTGCACTCGCCATCGCCGGCTGGTTGGCCGGTCTGGAGCCTGTGAGGCTTGAGCTGGAGGACGGGCAGTTGGTGCTGGAAGCCGGCCTGGACGACCGCTGGCGGCTGGCCCGGCTGGCTGAGCAGGAGGCCTCGGCCATTGCGGAAGTGTTGGCTCAGGCACGCCATTCGGCTGGAGGGCTGCAGTTCCTGGCCGTGCAGACCACCGATGGGGCCAGCCAGTTCGAGGGGTTCTGGATGCTTCGGGATCTGCCGGATGGCTGAGGAAGCGCCATCTCCCTTTAACCGTCCGGACGCCCTCTTCAACACCCTGGAGGGCTGGACCTGGGTGGGCACCTACGGGGGCTGGTATCTCCAGTGCGACCTGCTGGAGGGGTTTGAACACGGCTTCTTCACCCGCCAATGGGATGGCCGTGAACCCGATGAACTGGCGGGCTACCTGAGCGCAGGCATCAGCGTGCATCGCCCTCGCCAGATTCACAGCGCCCTGGTGCTGCCCGCCCATGCCGCCTGTGCAGCCCCCTGGCCCGAAGCCGATGGGTTGATCAGCAGCGATGGAGCACAGAGCCTGTGGGTCTGTGGGGCAGATTGCACGCCCGTTCTTCTGGCCGATCCCCGCAGCGGCAGGGTTGCCGCCTGCCACACGGGATGGCGCGGTGTGGCCGGGCGGATCCTGCCCCGCGCACTCGCTCTGCTGGAGGAGGCGGGCAGTGTGCGCAGTGAAGTGATCGTCGCCCTTGGCCCGGCGGTCAGTGGTGAGGCCTACCAGGTGGAGAGGGAGGTGAGCCAGCAAGTGGCGGAGTCGCTCTTTGCCCCCGGTGCCAGCCATCCCGGGGGCGCTGGGGCCCTGGAGGAGCTCCTGGCCTGTGGTGCCCTTCAGGCCGATCCGCTTCCGGGCCGAGATCGGCTGGATATTCGCGCGGCCACCATGCGTCAGCTCGAAAACGAGGGCGTTGCCCCCGCCAATATCAGCGCCTGCCCCCTCTGCACGGTGGGCAACCCCCTGCTGTTTCACTCCTGGCGTCGCGATCAGGTGAAGGCTGTCCAGTGGAGTGGAATCGTGTCTCAAGGCTGATCCAGGCTGTTGCAGACAGGTCGCTCCGAATTGAGAAAGCCCGAGTTCCCTTTCTGATAGGGGTCTTGGCTTCACAGACAAGGGCTTACTTGCCTGAAAGGCAAGAAAGTCTCCATTGAGGTTTTGCTTGGAAAAGCAGTTTTTGCCACTTGCAAAGAGCACTCCCGTGTTGTGATAATGCAGATGTCGCATTTTTAGCAACCATGCTCACAGGGGCAGACCTCCTTGCCAAGGTCAAGGAGCTGGGGGATGTCAATAAATCCGACCTTGTTCGCGCTTGTGGTTATGTCTCCACCAAAAAGGACGGAACCGAGCGGCTGAATTTCACGGCCTTCTACGAAGCCCTGCTCAACGCGAAGGGCATGGACATTGGTTCTTCCGCCAAGTCCGGCAAGGCGGGGCGCAAGCTCAGCTTCAACACCAAGGTGCAATTCAATGGCAACCTGATGGTGGGCAAGGCCTACACGGCGCTCCTTGACCTCAAGCCAGGTGATGAGTTTGAGATCAAGCTTGGCCGCAAGCAGATTCGGCTTGTTCCCCTCGGGAGTGAGGAAGAGGAGGGTTGATCGCCAGGGCCAAGGCTTCAGCGACCTTGAGCCCATCAATCGCTGCTGACAAGATTCCACCGGCGTATCCCGCACCTTCTCCCGCTGGATATATTCCTGGTGTGTTGATGCTCTGCAGCGACTGACTGTCGCGAGGCAGCCGGATCGGTGAAGATGTTCGCGTTTCAACCCCGGTCAGCAGGGCATCGTCGAGCAGGTAGCCGGGAAGCCTGCTTGCAAAATGGGGCAGGGCTTCCCGGATGGCATCGATCACGAAATCGGGTAGGCAACCGTTGAGGGTGCCAAACCGCACTCCTGGCAAGTAGGAGCCTTTTACTCCTTCGGTCCCGTGAGCGCCGATTTTCACGCTCGGTCGGTCGGCCAGAAAATCCTCCAGACGCTGGCCCGGTGCCTGATAGTTGCTTCCTCCGGCCTGGAACGCTTGACGCTCCCAGTGCCGTTGAAACGCCACTCCGGCCAGGGGGTCTTCAGGCCATCGGGCCCAAGGATCAACATCTTCATTGGTGATGTTCACCACCAGGCCGCTGTTGGCATTCCGCTCCCTGCGGGAATGTTGGCTCATGCCATTGGTCACCACGCATCCTTCCTCCGAGGTGGCCCCCACCACCCAACCTCCCGGACACATGCAGAAGCTGTAGACATCCCGCCCTGTTCGGGTGTGATGCACAAGCTTGTACTCCGCTGCCCCAAGGCGGGGATGGCCAGCCTGCTCTCCCCAACGGGCCCGATCGATCAGGGCCTGGGGATGCTCGATGCGCAGTCCCACCGCGAAGGGTTTGCGCGTGATGGCCACTCCCTGGCCTTCCAGGCGCTCAAAGGTGTCGCGGGCACTGTGGCCCAAGGCCAGCACCACATGGCGGGCTGGCACGCACTCTCCATCGGCCAGGCGCACCCCCTCCACCTGCCGGCTTCCATCACCTGCCAACATCAGCTCCTCCACCTTGGCTCCGAACCGCACCTCACCGCCTAGGGATTGGATCTTCTCCCGCAGCCCCCGCACCACGGTGGCCAGCCGGAAGGTGCCGATATGGGGGTGGTGCAGAGTCAGGATGTCCGGATTGGCTCCGGCCGCCACGAGTTCTTCCAGCACCTTGCGCACGTAGGTCGCCGGTTCGCTGATCTGGCTGTAAAGCTTGCCATCGGAGAAGGTCCCCGCCCCGCCCTCGCCAAACTGGGCATTCGATTCCTGGTCGAAGGTCTGGCTTCCTCGCCAGAAGCCAAAGGTGTCTTTCGTGCGCTGCTTCACCGGTTGTCCCCGCTCCAGGAGCAGGGGACACAAACCCATCTCGGCGAGCAACAGGGCGGCGAAATAACCGCACGGTCCCGCCCCCACCACCAGGGGGCGGTGCTTCTTGTCCGGCCACGGGGTGCCTGGGGCCACCACGAAGGTGTACCGCTCATCGGGGGTGGGCCGGAGCTTTGGGCTGTTGGCGAACCGGCGCTGCAGGTGCTGTTTCTGCCTGCCATCCAGCGCCAGCTCCAGATCGATGGCATACACCAACTGGATGTCCCCTTTCCTGCGGGCATCAATGCTTTGTTTCACCAGCTGATGGGATACCAGCGCCCGTTCTTCCAGATGAAGCTTGGCGCAGATCGCCCGTACCAGATCCTCCTGGGAGTGATCCAGCGGCAGCCGCAGACCATGAAGGCGCCAACGTGCCATTGCTCCTGAGCTAACGACCGATTTCAGAAACCCCGCGCCGGAGTCTCCGGCGGGTCAGGACGGCCATGGCCATGCGATAGGCCTCCTCGAGGCGCTGCATGGTTTCATTGGGCCCCCCTGTCTCCGGGGTGTGAATGCTGAGCAAAAGCCGGAAGGCTCCTCGCACATCCGCTTCCGTTGCATCCGTATCGAGCCCGAGGGCCGCAAAGGCCCCCAGCTCGCGCAAGGAGGGCACATCAGCAGGAGAGGGAGGGGCCTCCTCTGCGGCCAACAGGCGGCTCTGCAGATAGGTGAGCTGCACGCCGCTGAGCGCTTCCGCCATCGCCCGTTTCTGTTGGAGCCATTCCAATGCAGACAAGGCACTGAGGTTGAGGGGAAACCGGGTTCGATCCGGCAATCCCACCACCATGGGCTCCACGTGAAGAAAGTGGCTGGCTTCCGTGATGCCCAGGTTGCGTCGGCGGCCGATCTGCACCCGTGCCGTGCAGCCCACTGCAACGTCAAGCAGCGCTGCAAGCGGCTGGCGGCCCACGATCACTTCCAGAAGGATGTCACCGGCGCCCACCGTGAGCTCGAAGGAGCTGCGATTGGCCAGACGGCCGACGGCAACGCCGTTGACGAGCAGTTCCAACGGGCCCTGGCCAGGCACCTTGTCGATCCGTGACACCCGGAGTCCGGAAGGCATGGATCGAAACGAGGCACGTCTTTAGAACCTCACCATAGATGGGGATGCCGGAAGGTGCTCCAGCTCCTGTTCAATCTCCGCAATCCGCAGTCGTGTCGGCAGGAGCACATCCGGATTCAGGCTGATGGAATCGATGCCGAGCTCCACAAGGAATCGGGCGAATTCCGGATGATCGCTTGGCGCCTGACCGCAGATCCCGACCTTGCGTCCGCACCGGTGTGCCGTTTCGATCGCCATCTTGATCAGGCTTTTCACAGCCGGATGGCGCTCGTCAAAGAGGTCGGCAACCAATGCTGAATCCCGATCCAGCCCCAGGGTGAGTTGGGTGAGATCGTTTGAGCCGATCGAAAAGCCGTCAAACCGCTGGGCAAACGCCTCAGCCTCCATCACGTTGCTTGGCAGTTCGCACATCACGTACACCTGGAGCCCGTTCTCCCCACGCACCAACCCCTGCTGGGCCATCGTCGCCAGCACCCGATCGGCCTCTTCCGGTGTTCGGCAGAAGGGCACCATGGGAATCACATTCACCAATCCCATCTGCTCCCGCACGCGCCGCAGGGCCATGCATTCGAGGGCGAAGGCCCCGCTGAACTCCGGAGAGACATAGCGGGAGGCCCCGCGCCAACCCAGCATGGGATTCTCCTCCTTCGGCTCAAAGGCTGCTCCGCCAAGCAGGCGCGCATATTCGTTGCTCTTGAAGTCGGAAAAGCGGAGAATCACCGGCCGCGGGTAAAAGGCGGCAGCGATGCGCGCCATGCCCTGGCTCAAGCCCTCCAGGTAGTAATCCGTTGGCTTGTCATAGGGGCGGGTGAGCCGTTCAATCTCCTCGCGCTCCGCTTGGCTGGTGATCCGATCTGGCTGCAACAGGGCGAGCGGATGTACGCGGATCTGATTGGCAATCACAAACTCCAACCGCGCCAGGCCCACGCCATCGCAGGGAAGAGCAGCCAGTTGAAACACCTCCTCCGGGTTCCCCACATTCATGAACACCTGGGTTCGGGTGGGGGGACAATCATCCAGCCGTTCTTCCTTCACCACAAAGT
>JAYKJF010000105.1:0-21728 GCA_035285785.1 Cyanobacteriota bacterium | reverse complement strand
CAGGTCCCGTGACAGCTCATAAATTCTCATCTTGCCGCTGCTGGTCATTCAGGTCTCCGATCGGGCGGGGCAACAGTTGCCACCGAGCCGCAGCCAGGCTGGGGCCATTGGTCATCTTGCCTCAGTGCGTGCAGCGCTGGGAGGCGCGTCTCCAGGGTGTGCAGGATCGTGTCATCCACGGCACAGCGCAGGGAGCGCTGCAACCGGCGTCGACGCCGGGCCTCGTCCAGGCAAGCGGGTTCGGGGCAGAGATAGGCCGAGCGGCCCATCCCCCGATCCAGGGCAAGCCCCCCCCCGGCCGGGAGCCTGACCACCCGCCACAGTTCCAGCCGGTTCCTGAGCTGGCGGCAGGCGACGCAGCGTCGCATCACGGGCTTGCCCTGGGAGGACATCAGGACTCCTCCGTGGGGGCGGGTTCCGCTTCGGCGGGGCTGAAGTCGGCCGAGGGGTCCGCCTCGTAGTCGCCCTCCCCCTCCTCGTCGTCCTCCGGCAGGGGATACAGCTCCCGCAGGCGGGCATCCTCCTCGGCCCGGGCGGCCTGCTCCGCAGCCAGGCGGGCTTCCGCCTCCGCCTGCTGCGCTTCGTCTTCCTGACGTTGGGCGATCTGCACGGCCACGGTCTGATCTTCCCTGGACTGGTCGTATTCCTGGGAGTTTTTGATATCGATCTTCCAGCCCGTCAGCCGTGCCGCCAGGCGCACGTTCTGCCCCTCCCTGCCGATGGCGAGGCTGAGCTGGTCCGGGGGCACGAGCACATGGGCGTGGTGACCTTCGGGATCCACCAGCCGCACCATCTCCACCCGGGCCGGACTCAGGGAGTTGGCGATGTACTGGCCTGGGTCGGACGACCAGCGGATGACGTCGATTTTTTCACCGCGCAATTCATTCACCACCTGCTGAATGCGGGACCCTCGGGCTCCGATGCAGGCCCCCACCGGGTCCACCTCCCGCTCCACGCTGTCGACGGCCACCTTGGTGCGGGGTCCCACCGAACGGCTGGGTGGGTTGGCCTCCCGCGCCACGGCCACGATCCGCACGGAGCCTTCCTGGATCTCCGGCACCTCATTTTCAAAGAGATACACCACTAATCCGGCGTTGGCCCGGCTCACGAACAGCTGGGGACCCCGACGGGGAATCTCGCTCACCTCCTTGAGAAACACCTTGAAGGTGGCGTTGGCCCGGTAGTTGTCGTTGGGCAACTGATCCCGGCGGGGGAGCTCCGCTTCCACCTCCGGCCGTCCCAGGCCGCTGCTCACGGCCATGATCACGCTCTGGCGCTCGAAACGAATCACCCGCGCGGTCAGCACCGGATCTTCCAGGTCGGCGAATTCCTCCTGGATCATGCGCCGCTGCTGATCCCGCAGTTTCTGGGCCAGCACCTGCTTGGTGGTGGCGGCTGCCATGCGGCCAAAATCATCCTTTTCGGGGGTGACATCCAGCACCACCGTGTCGCCAATCTGAGCGTCTTCAGCCACCTGCAACACTTCTTCGATGGCGATCTGGTGATCTTCGCTTTCCACCTCCTCAACGATGATCTTGCTGGCGAGAACCCGATAGCCCTCCTCCTCAAGATCGAGGGCGACATCAAAGTTGGAAAAGTATTCCTCATCAAAGGGATCATCACTGATTCCCAGATAGAGCGTGCGCCGATAGCGCTCGTATCCCTTCAGCAGGGCCTCCCGCAGAGCCGCTTCCACCACTTGGGGCGGCAGTTTTTTCTCCTCACTGATGTCTTCGATCAGATTGTTGAGACCTGGGAGTAAAACAAGAGCCATGGCATGGATGGGAAAAGGTGAAAGAAGAGCGGCGGGCTGAGGCTGGTTCAGCCATCCTCGATGGCGCTGAGGCGAACCTCCACCACGGCGTCACGGGGGAGCTTCACCGTGCGGCCGCGCATGTTGATCGTGACGGAATCTTCGCTGCGCCCCAGCAGAAGTCCGCTCTTGCGGGTGACCCCCGTCCCCTCGGAACGAAGGGTCACGTCCACCGGGAACCCCCGGAAGCTGGTGAAGTCCCGGTCGGCGTCCAGAAGGTCGCTCACCCCGGGGCTGCTCACCTCGAGCACGTAGGCCGAATCCAGGAGTTCGGACGCTTCCAGGGCTTCCCCGAGGGGACCACTGAGGGTGGCGCAGGCCTCCAGGGTGACATCGGTGCCGTCGGTCCGTTCCACGACCACCTGCACCGTCATCGGGATGAGATGGGTGAGCAGATGGACATCCTTCACGGAGAGGCCCACGGGTTCGGCCACTTCGCGGGCCAGCTCGGTGATGGGTGGGATGAGCGGATGGGCCAAGGCGGAGCTGCGGCGGGAGCCGCCAGACCCATGGAGGAAACCTCCCGGTGCGTCAGGGATGCCACAGGTGCATCCTCGACAGGGAGACCGTGTCCGGCGGACACGCAATCCACCTTACAAGGATGACCTTTCGTTGTCTTCAAAGCCCCCTGCTGGGACTAGGGCGATCCCTCAGGAGCGCTGGTGCCCCCCGGTTGGGGGGAGAAGTCGAAGCTGGGTGCTTCCGCGTAGTAATCGTTGCTGGTCACCTCCCCCCGCAGACTGAGGTCCTGGTTGATGCACTGGGCGCACTGCTCGGGGGTGCGCAGGTATTGGCACACCCGTGCCCAGAGCTTGGCCCGGGTGCCGGGTGCTCCCTGGCTGAAATACACCAGATCCGCTCCCCCGGCCATGCTCTGGATTTCCACGGTGCAGAGGTTGCAGCGCCGCCGCAGTCCAGGGGGGGGGGAAGTCATGGGTGGCGAAGCACTCGCAGAAACTTAAGGGGAATCGCGCGCGGGAAGGAAAAGATCGTCCGATCTGATGAAGATCCTTCAAATGCCAGCGGCCCGACGGTCCAGACAGAGGGGGAAATCCGGCACCGGATGGGGGGTGAGCCCCTGCCGGAAGCCACCTAGTTTCCTTTTATTGCGTCTGGAGACCTTCCTCCCCTGAACTCTCCCTTCCAACGGCTGTTCCGCCGGCTGGGCGCCCTGCTGATGCCTCTGCTGCTGGTGCCCCTGTTCTGGCTCGCCCCCTGGGCGACCCTTCCCGCCGAGGCCATACCGATCCGGGCTGCCGGGGCCGTGGCTGATCCGGCTCCGGACGTTGGGCCCATGCCCCCCCTCACCCCTCCAGCTCCCGATGCCCCTGCGCCGGAGCGGGGCGCAGCCCTGGCGGTGCTCGCCGCCACGGCCAGTCCCCACAGTTTTGTGTCGGATGCGGTTCGCCGGGCCGGGCCGGCGGTGGTGCGCATCGACACGGAGCGCAACGTGGATCGCCAGGCCTTTGATCCCGCCCTGCTCGATCCCCTGCTGCGCGACTTGTTTGGGGATCCTTCCGGCAGCATGCGGGAGCGGGGCCAGGGATCCGGAGTGGTGATCGATGCCGCCAAGGGTCTGGTGCTCACCAACGCCCACGTCGTTGATGACGTGGACTCCGTGGAGGTGACCCTGGCCGACGGCCGCCAGCTGGATGGCACCGTGGTGGGTACGGATCGGGTCACCGATCTGGCCCTGGTGCGGATCCCCAGCAAGGGCAAGCTCACGGCCGCCAAGCTGGGGGATTCGGAGGCCCTGGAGGTGGGCGACTGGGCGATTGCCCTGGGAAGCCCCTATGGCCTGGAGCGCACGGTGACCCTGGGCATCGTGAGCAGCCTCCACCGCGATATCAACAGTCTGGGCTTCGCCGATAAGCGGCTGGATCTGATCCAGACCGATGCGGCGATCAACCCCGGAAACTCCGGGGGGGCCCTGATCAACGCCAATGGGGAAGTGATCGGCATCAACACCCTGGTGCGCTCCGGACCGGGCGCTGGACTGGGCTTCGCCATTCCCATCAACCTGGCCCACCGGGTGGCCGATCAGCTGGCTTCGGGTGGCACCGTGATCCATCCCTACCTGGGCCTCCAGCTCGTGCCTCTCACCGCCCGGGTCGCCCGCGACAACAACCGGGATCCCGACGCCCTGGTGCAACTGCCCGAACGGGACGGAGCCCTGGTGCAGAAGGTGCTGCCAGACAGTCCAGCCGAACAGGCCGGACTCAAGCGGGGTGACCTGGTGGTGGAGATCGCCGGTCAGGATGTGCACAACCCCTCAACCCTTCTCCAGCAGGTGGAGAAATCTGTGGTGGGTCAGCCCCTTTCCCTGAAGGTGCTGCGGGGGCAACGGGAGCTCCAGCTCTCGATCAAGCCGGCCCAGCTGCCGGCCCCCACGGGCTGAATCCAGCGGTTTGCTACGTTCGCGCCCCTCCCCCCGCAACGTGCCATGTCGGATCTGCAAACCCAGATGAAACAGGCCGTGGCCACCGCGGCCGTGGCTCAGATCAGGGATGGCATGGTGCTGGGGCTGGGATCCGGATCCACGGCAGCCTTGATGATTCAGGAGCTGGGGGCCCGCTTGCAACGCGGGGAGCTCCGGGACATCACCGGGGTGACCACCTCCTTCCAGGGGGAGGTTCTGGCCGCTGAGCTGGGCATCCCCCTGCAGAGCCTGAATGCCATCCAGCGCATCGATCTGGCCATTGATGGAGCCGATGAGGTCGACCCTGCCCTCCAGTTGATCAAGGGGGGCGGGGCCTGCCATGTGCAGGAGAAGCTGGTGGCCCGTCGAGCCGATCGTTTCGTGGTGGTGGTGGATGCCACCAAGCTGGTGGATACCCTCAACCTCGGTTTTCTTCTGCCGGTGGAGGTGCTGCCGGGAGCCTGGCGCCAGGTGCAAGGCCAGCTCAAGGAGATGGGAGGGGAGGCGGAACTGCGCATGGCGGTGCGCAAGGCCGGACCGGTGGTGACCGATCAGGGCAATCTGGTGCTCGATGTGACCTTTGCGGGTGGCATCAGCGATCCGGCCCACCTGGAGAAGGAGATCAACAATCTCCCCGGGGTGCTGGAAAACGGGCTGTTCGTGAATCTCACCGACCAGGTGCTGGTGGGAGAGATCGTGGATGGGGTGGCCTCCGTGCGGGAACTGGTCAAACCCTGAGCCGCAGGCGCACCGACTCACCATGGCTGTGGAGGCCCTCGCTGCGGGCCAGTTCCATCACGGCCTCCCCTGTGGCCTCGAGGGCATCCCGGTTGAAGCCGATCAGGCTGGTGTGCCGCAGAAACGTTTCCACACTCAGGGCCCCTGAAAACCGGGCTGTGCCGCTGGTGGGCAGGGTGTGGTTGGGGCCTGCCAGGTAATCGCCCACGGCCTCTGGAGTGAAGGCCCCCAGGAAGATGGCGCCCGCATGGCGAATCTGGTCGGCCAGGGGGTCGGGATGTTCCACGAGAAGCTCCAGATGTTCCGGGGCGAAGGCGTCGCTGAGCTGCGCCGCCTCGTCCAAGTTGGTGCACACCACGATCAGGCCCCACGCGCTGAGGGCCTGGCGCACGATGGCGGCGCGGGGGTGATCCGCGAGCTGGGCCTCCACGGCGGCGGGAACAGCGGCGGCAAGTGTCTCGCTGGTGGTGATCAGGATCGCTGCCGCCAGGGGATCGTGTTCCGCCTGGGCCATCAGGTCGGCCGCCACCTGGTCGGGCCGGGCGCTGTGGTCGGCGATCACCAGCACCTCGCTGGGGCCGGCGAGGGAGTCGATGCCCACCCGCCCGTACACGGCCTTTTTCGCCAGGGTGACCCAGAGGTTGCCCGGACCACTGATCACATCCACCCGGGGGATCGACTCCGTGCCCCAGGCGAGGGCGCCGATCGCCTGGGCACCCCCCACCCGATAGACCTCGCGCACGCCGGCCAGGTGGGCGGCCGCCAGCACGGTGGGATTGGGGTCCCCATCCCGGCCCGGGGGGGTCACCATCACGAGGCGCTCCACCCCGGCCACCTGGGCGGGGATGGCGTTCATCAGCACGGTGCTGGGGTAGGCGGCGCGCCCACCGGGCACGTAGAGGCCGGCCCGCTCCACGGGGCGCCAGCGCCGTCCGAGCCGTTCGCCATGGGCGCCCCGAATGGCCAGATCCGCGGGGCGCTGCTGCTGGTGGAACGCCAGGATGCGCCCATGGGCCAGGGTGAGGGCGTCCCGCAGGGGGGCGGACAGGGTGTCCCAGGCGTCCCGCAACCGGGCTTCCGGTACCCGAAGGGGGTCGGGCCGAACGCCATCAAAGGCTTCGCTGAGGCGCAGCAGAGCGGCGTCGCCCTCCAACCGCACCTGTTCCAGGATCTGGCCCACCTTCTCCTCTTCCTGGCCCATCTGGCTCCCCTCCGTGCGGGCAGCGATCTGCTGGAGCCTGGCGGTGGCGGCCCGGAGGTCGTGAAGGCAGGGAAGGATGGCTGTCCCGGAAGGGGCCCCAGGGGCGGGATGGGAGGCGACCACGGGGAACGAAAAGGAATCAGATCAGGCTAGGGGTTGGCTCGGGTGGGGGCCGAGGGGTGAGCGGCGTGAGGTAGGATTTTTGATTGTTCGGACGTTGCCCGGGTTCGTGGCCAATAACAGATCCTCAAAGAAACGCATCGAAGTCGCTGAGCGCAATCGTCTGCGCAACCGCAGCTATAAGTCGGCCCTGCGCACGCTGATGAAGCGTTGCTTCACGGCCTGCAGCAGCTACGGCCAGGAGCCGGGGCCTGCCTCCAAGGAAGCCGTGGAAACCAGCATGAACGCGGCCTTCAGCAAGATCGACAAGGCCGTGAAGGTGGGTGTGCTGCACCGGAACTGCGGGGCCAACAAGAAATCCCGGCTCAGCGCAGCGGTGAAAAAAGCCCTTGAGCCTGCCGCCTCAGGGTCTTTGGCCAGCAGCTGAGGGATTCGGGAGCCCTGGTGATGACCCCCCCGGCCAAGGCGGCGACCCTGGTGGACAGTCACTGCCATCTTGTGTTCCGGCAATTCGACGGTGACCTCCAGGAGGTGGTGGCCCGCTGGCGGGAAGCCGGTGTGTGTGCCCTCGTCCACGCCTGCGTGGAGCCTTCGGAGATCCCGGCGATGCGGGCGCTGGCCGACCAGCTCCCCGAACTGCGCTATGCCGTCGGAGTCCATCCCCTTGATGTGGGCAAGTGGCAGCCCACCACCGCTGCGGTGCTGCGGCAGGCGGCCATGGCCGATTCCCGCGTTGTGGCCGTGGGGGAACTGGGCTTGGACCTCTACCGAGAGAGCAATCTCGACAACCAATTGGCGGTGTTGCAGCCCCAGCTCGACCTGGCCTGGGATCTGGGTCTGCCCGTGATCGTGCATTGTCGGGATGCGGCTGTCCCCATGCTTGAGGTGTTTCGCCGTCGGCATCAGCAGGGCAACTGTCCGCCCGGAGTGATGCATTGCTGGGGGGGCACCCCGGAGGAAATGGAAGCCTTTCTGGAGCTTGGCTTTCACATCAGCTTCAGCGGCACGGTCACGTTCAACAAGGCGGAGGCCATTCAGGCCTGTGCCCAGTTGGTGCCCACCGACCGCTACATGGTGGAAACCGACTGCCCGTTCCTGTCCCCCGCCCCCCGTCGGGGGAAGCGCAATGAGCCGGCCAATGTGGCCGCCGTGGCAGCGAAAGTGGCCGAGCTCCGGGGCGAAGCGTTGGAGGAGGTGGCCTTTACCAGCACCGCGAATGCTTCTCGCCTTTTTGGATTGGACCTTCACACTGTATGATTTCCAATTGGCCCAGTGGCGGCAGCGCCCCTTCTCCTCGGTGTCGGCTTCCTTGGTGATCCCTCCCACGGCGATGGTTTCAACAATCGGCGAGGCGCTCTTGCGCGAGGCCCTGTGTCTGTGGGGATCGTCCCCCTAGCTGGCTTGCGCGCCAGGCCCCCATCCTCTGGGGAGGTGGGGTTCCTTGTCATCCATCGTTCCGGGCGCCCCTATCCCCGTTCCACCCGTCCTCCAGTCTGCAGGTTTCCGCATGAGCAGCGCGATCCAGGTCGCCAAGACCGTCACTTACCTCCCCGACCTGGTGGAGGTTCAGCGGGCAAGTTTCAAGTGGTTCCTGGAGAAAGGCCTGATCGAAGAGCTCGACAGCTTCTCGCCGATCACCGACTACACCGGCAAGCTCGAGCTCCACTTCATCGGGGACGAATACCGGCTCAAGCGTCCCCGCCACGACGTGGAAGAAGCCAAGCGTCGGGATGCCACATTTGCATCCCAGATGTATGTCACCTGCCGGTTGGTGAACAAGGAGACTGGAGAGATCAAGGAACAGGAAGTGTTCATCGGTGAACTCCCCCTGATGACCGAGCGGGGCACGTTCATCATCAACGGGGCGGAGCGGGTGATCGTGAACCAGATCGTTCGATCCCCTGGGGTGTATTTCAAGGATGAACAGGATAAGAATGGTCGGAAGACTTTTAACGCCAGCTTGATTCCCAATCGGGGAGCATGGCTGAAGTTTGAAACGGATAAAAATGATCTTCTCCACGTCAGAGTGGATAAAACCCGCAAGATCAACGCCCATGTGTTAATGCGGGCGATCGGCCTGTCTGATAACGATGTTCTGGATAAATTAAGACATCCTGAGTATTATCAAAAGTCGATTGCTGCCGCCAACGACGAAGGCATTTCGTCTGAGGATCAGGCCCTGCTGGAGCTCTACAAAAAACTTCGCCCCGGTGAGCCCCCGTCCGTCAGTGGTGGCCAGCAGTTGCTTCACAGCCGCTTCTTTGATCCCAAGCGCTACGACCTTGGTCGGGTGGGCCGCTACAAGATCAACAAAAAGCTCCGGCTCACCATTCCCGATGCGGTGCGCACCCTCACTCCGGAGGACGTGCTCTCCACCATCGATTATCTGATCAACCTTGAACTCGATGTGGGTGGGGCCTGCCTCGACGATATCGACCATCTCGGCAATCGCCGCGTCCGGTCTGTCGGTGAATTGCTGCAGAACCAGGTGCGGGTGGGCCTCAACCGGCTGGAGCGGATCATCAAAGAGCGAATGACCGTCGGCGAAACCGACTCCCTCACCCCCGCCCAGCTGGTGAATCCCAAGCCCCTGGTGGCGGCGATCAAGGAATTCTTCGGCTCCAGCCAGCTGAGCCAGTTCATGGACCAAACCAATCCTCTGGCGGAGCTCACCCACAAGCGCCGCATCAGCGCCCTCGGCCCAGGCTGCCTCACCCTGGAGCGGGCCGGCTTCGCCGTGCGCGACATCCACCCCTCCCACTATGGCCGCATCTGTCCGATCGAAACGCCGGAGGGTCCCAACGCCGGTCTGATCGGTTCCCTGGCCACCCACGCCCGGGTTAACGAGTACGGCTTCATCGAAACCCCCTTCTGGAAGGTGGAAAACGGAGTGGTGGTGAAGACCGGTGAGCCGATCTATCTCTCCGCCGATCTGGAGGATGAATGCCGCATCGCCCCTGGGGACATCTCCACCGATGCGGATGGCCTGATCACCTCCGATCTGGTGCCTGTGCGCTACCGCCAGGATTTTGAAAAGGTTCCGCCCCAGCAGGTGGATTACGTGCAGCTCTCACCGGTTCAGGTGATTTCTGTGGCCACCTCCCTGATTCCCTTCCTGGAGCACGATGATGCCAACCGGGCCCTGATGGGCTCGAACATGCAGCGTCAGGCCGTGCCCCTGCTGCGGCCCGAGCGGCCGCTGGTGGGCACGGGTCTGGAAACCCAGGTGGCCCGCGATTCGGGCATGGTGCCGATCACCCGGGTGAATGGCACCGTCACCTTCGTCGATGCCACGGCGATCGTGATTCGGGACGATGAGGGAATCGAATACACCCACTATCTGCAGAAATATCAGCGATCCAACCAAGACACCTGCCTCAATCAGCGTCCGATTGTCAAACAGGGCGACCAGGTGATTGCCGGTCAGGTGCTGGCCAATGGATCCGCCTGTGAGGGGGGTGAGATTGCGCTGGGCCAAAATGTCATGATCGCTTATATGCCATGGGAGGGCTACAACTATGAGGACGCAATCCTCGTCAGTGAGCGTCTGGTTCACGACGATCTTTACACCTCGGTTCACATTGAAAAATATGAAATCGAGGCTCGGCAGACCAAGCTCGGCCCTGAAGAGATCACTCGGGAGATCCCAAATGTTGCCGAAGAGAGTCTGAGAAATCTTGACGAAATGGGCATTATTCGCATTGGTGCCTATGTCGAAAGCGGCGATATCCTCGTGGGCAAGGTGACCCCCAAGGGCGAATCCGACCAGCCCCCGGAAGAGAAACTGCTTCGAGCCATCTTCGGCGAAAAAGCGCGCGACGTGCGCGACAACTCCCTGCGGGTGCCCAGCACGGAGCGGGGCCGCGTGGTGGACGTGCGGATCTATACCCGGGAGCAGGGCGATGAGCTGCCGCCTGGCGCCAACATGGTGGTGCGGGTCTATGTGGCCCAGCGCCGCAAGATCCAGGTGGGCGACAAGATGGCCGGCCGCCACGGCAACAAGGGAATCATCAGCCGGATTCTCCCCAGGGAGGACATGCCCTACCTCCCCGATGGCACGCCCATCGACATCGTGCTGAATCCCCTGGGCGTGCCCAGCCGCATGAATGTGGGCCAGGTGTTCGAGTGCTTGATGGGCTGGGCGTCCTCCCACCTCGGCTGCCGCGTCAAGGTCATTCCCTTCGACGAGATGCACGGGGCGGAGAAATCGAAGCAGACCGTGCAGGCCTATCTGGAGGAAGCGGCCAAGCAACCCGGCAAGGATTGGGTCTACGACCCCGAAAATCCCGGGAAGATCCAGCTGATTGATGGCCGCACCGGTGAGGCCTTCGACCAGCCCGTGACCGTGGGCTACGCCCACATCCTCAAGCTGGTTCACCTGGTGGACGACAAGATTCACGCCCGTTCCACCGGCCCCTACTCCCTGGTGACCCAGCAACCCCTGGGTGGTAAGGCCCAGCAGGGCGGCCAGAGGCTTGGAGAGATGGAGGTGTGGGCGCTGGAGGCCTATGGCGCGGCTTACACCCTCCAGGAGCTGCTCACGGTGAAATCCGACGACATGCAGGGCCGCAACGAAGCGCTCAACGCCATCGTCAAGGGCAAGCCCATCCCCAGGCCGGGCACGCCCGAATCCTTCAAGGTGTTGATGCGTGAGCTGCAATCCCTTGGATTGGATATCGCGGTTTACACCGATGCCGGTGAAGAAGTGGATCTCATGCAGGACGTGAACCCCCGTCGAAGCACACCGAGTCGTCCCACCTACGAATCCCTGGGTGTCGCTGACTACGACGAAGACTGATCCCTCTCCCTTACCCCGCTTCCCCGCACCCCCTTCCCGCCATGACGAACAGCACCCCTCGAAGCGAAAACTACTTCGACTACGTCAAGATCACCCTCGCTTCCCCCGAGCGGATCATGCAGTGGGGGCAGCGCACCCTGCCCAATGGCCAGGTGGTCGGGGAAGTCACCAAGCCGGAAACGATCAACTACCGCACGCTCAAGCCAGAGATGGATGGGCTGTTCTGCGAGAAGATCTTTGGCCCCTCCAAGGATTGGGAGTGCCATTGCGGCAAGTACAAGCGGGTGCGCCACCGGGGCATCGTCTGTGAGCGCTGTGGGGTCGAGGTCACCGAAAGCCGGGTGCGGCGCCACCGCATGGGGTTCATCAAGTTGGCGGCCCCCGTTTCCCATGTGTGGTATTTGAAGGGCATTCCAAGCTATGTGGCGATCCTGCTCGACATGCCCCTGAGGGATGTGGAGCAGATTGTTTATTTCAACTGCTATGTGGTTCTCGATCCAGGTGATCACAAGGATCTGACCTACAAGCAATTGCTCACCGAGGATGAGTGGCTGGAAATTGAAGATCAGATCTTCGCTGAGGATTCGGAGATTGAGAATGAGCCCATCGTTGGCATCGGTGCTGAGGCGCTGAAGCAGCTGCTCTCCGATCTGGAACTCAACGAAATTGCCGAGCAGCTTCGCGAGGAGATCAGCGCCAGCAAGGGGCAAAAGCGCGCCAAGCTCATCAAGCGCCTGCGGGTGATTGATAACTTCATCGCCACCAATGCCAGGCCGGAGTGGATGGTGCTGGACGTGATTCCGGTGATCCCTCCCGACCTGCGGCCCATGGTGCAGCTGGATGGGGGCCGCTTCGCCACCAGTGATCTCAACGATCTCTACCGACGGGTGATCAACCGCAACAACCGTCTGGCCCGTCTGCAGGAAATCCTGGCCCCTGAAATCATCGTCCGCAATGAAAAGCGGATGCTGCAGGAGGCTGTCGATGCCCTGATCGACAACGGTCGCCGGGGTCGCACGGTGGTGGGGGCCAACAACCGGGCCCTGAAATCCCTCAGCGACATCATCGAGGGCAAACAGGGACGCTTCCGCCAGAACCTCCTGGGCAAGCGGGTCGACTACTCCGGCCGTTCCGTCATCGTGGTGGGCCCCAAATTAAAGATGCATCAATGCGGTCTGCCAAAGGAGATGGCGATTGAGCTCTTCCAGCCCTGTGTGATTCATCGTCTGATCCGTCAGAACATCGTCAACAACATCACGGCGGCCAAGAAGCTGATCCAGAAGGCCGACGATGAGGTGATGCAGGTGCTGCAGGAGGTGATCGAAGGCCATCCCATCCTCCTCAACCGGGCCCCGACGCTCCACCGTCTCGGCATCCAGGCCTTTGAACCCAAGTTGGTGGATGGACGGGCGATCCAGCTGCACCCCCTGGTGTGCCCCGCCTTCAACGCCGACTTTGATGGCGACCAGATGGCTGTGCACGTGCCCCTGGCGATTGAGGCCCAGACCGAGGCGCGCATGTTGATGCTGGCCAGCAACAACATCCTGTCCCCAGCCACCGGTGAACCGATCATCACCCCCTCCCAGGACATGGTGCTCGGCGCTTACTACCTCACCGCCGTGAATCGGGCCAAGAACAAGCCCACGTTCGGAGACCGCTCCCGCACGTTCGCCGGGCTGGAGGATGTGATTGCGGCGTTTGATGAGAAACACCTGCACCTCCACGACTGGGTCTGGGTGCGCTTCCACGGCGAAGTGGAAGCCGATGAGGAGGCGGATGCGCCCCTCTCCACCGACACCCTCACCGACGGCACCCGTGTGGAGCAATGGCGTTTCCGGCGCGATCGTTTTGATGAAGATGGCGCCCTGATCAGTCGTTATCTCCTCACCACCGTGGGGCGTGTGGTGATCAACCAAACCATCATTGATGCTGTGGCTGCCAAATAAACCTCCCTCCCACCAGATCCTTCCCTATCCCTGAACCGCATCGGCCATGAGCACCAAGAAGAAAGCAGCCAAAGCCGCCCCCGCTCCTGAACCCACCAAGGCGGAGGCCCCTTTGGGCACCGTTGCCCCTCCCTTCCGCAATCGGGTGATCGACAAGAAGGTGCTGCGCAACCTCGTGGCTTGGGCCTACAAACACCACGGCACGGCGGCCACCTCATCCATGGCGGATGAGTTGAAAAACCTGGGTTTTCACTACGCCACCCAGGCAGCCGTGTCCATCTCGGTGGACGACCTGCGCATCCCTTCTGAAAAGGCCCGCCTGCTGCAGGAAGCGGAGGAGGAGATCACCAACACCGAGGAGCGCTACCGCCTTGGGGAAATCACCGAGGTGGAGCGCCACACCAAGGTGATCGACACCTGGACGGAAACCAATGAGCGACTCGTTGAAGAGGTCAAGCGCAACTTCAACGAGAACGACCCGCTCAATTCCGTCTGGATGATGGCCAACTCCGGAGCCCGGGGCAACATGTCCCAGGTGCGCCAGCTGGTGGGCATGCGGGGTCTGTTGGCCAACCCCCCGGGGGAGATCATCGACTTGCCGATCCGCACCAATTTCCGCGAAGGCCTCACGGTCACGGAGTACGTCATCTCCTCCTACGGCGCCCGCAAGGGTCTGGTGGATACGGCCCTGCGCACGGCCGACTCCGGCTACCTCACCCGCCGTCTGGTGGACGTGGCCCAGGATGTGATCGTGCGGGAGGAAGACTGTGGCACCACCCGTGGCCTGTTGATTGAGGCCGATGAAAAGGGCCGCTTTTTCAGCAAGCTGGTGGGTCGCCTGGCGGCCGAGCCGATCGTGGATCCGTCCGGCCAGGAGCTGGCTCCCCGGGATGGAGAGATCGATGCTCCCCTCAGCCGGGCCATCGAGGCGGCCGGAATCCGGGCGGTGGTGGTCCGCTCCCCCCTCACCTGTGAGGCCTCCCGGTCGGTGTGCCGCAAGTGCTATGGCTGGGCCCTGGCCCACAACCAGCTGGTCGATCTGGGCGAGGCGGTAGGCATCATCGCCGCCCAGTCGATCGGTGAACCGGGCACCCAGCTCACCATGCGCACCTTCCATACCGGCGGTGTGTCCACCGCTGAAACCGGTGTGGTGCGTTCCCTGGCGGCCGGGGTGGTGGAATTCGGTACCAAGGCCCGGGTCCGACCCCACCGCACGCCCCACGGCGTGGAAGCCCATCTGGCGGAAACAGATTTCACCCTGGTGCTCAAACCCACCGACAAGGGCAAGGGCCAGAAACTGGACATCACAACCGGCTCCATTCTGTTTGTGAATGATGGCCAAACCGTGATTTCCGACACCATCCTCGCCCAGATTTCATCCGGGGCGCAGGTGAAGAAAAGCGTTGAAAAAGCCACCAAAGACGTGATCTGCGACCTGGCCGGCCAGGTGCGCTTCGAAGAGGTGATCCAGCCCCGGGAGGTGACCGACCGCCAGGGCAACATCACCCACAAGGCCCAACGCCTTGGCCGCCTCTGGGTGTTCAGTGGCGATGTTTACAACCTGCCCCCCAATGCCCAACCCGTGGTGCAGGGTGCCAAGACCGCCAAAACCGGTGATGTGCTGGCGGAGAGCCGCCTGGTCAGCGAATACGGCGGAGCGGTCCGTCTACGGGAGTCGGCTGGCGATTCCCGCGAGGTGCAGATTGTCACCACCAGCCTGACCCTGAAGGATTGCAAGCTGGTGCATGAATCCACTCACTCCGGTGAGATCTGGCACCTGGAGGACAAGGAAGGTGCGAAATATCTCCTGCGCACCGCTCCCGGCAGCAAGATCGGCTCCGGCGAAGTGATCGCCGAGTTGGCCGACGATCGTTTCCGAACGAAAACGGGTGGCCTGGTGAAATTCTCCCCAGGCCTTTCGATTCGAAAAGCCCGATCAGCCAAGCACGGTTTTGAAGTGAGCAAGGGCGGCACCCTGCTTTGGGTTCCCCAGGAAACCCATGAGATCAACAAGGATATTTCCTTGTTGATGATTGAAGACGGTCAGTGGATTGAGGCCGGTACGGAAGTTGTCAAAGACATCTTCAGCCAGACGGCAGGCATTGTGACCGTGACGCAGAAGAACGACATTCTTCGCGAAATCATTGTCCGCTCGGGCAGCCTGCATCTCATTGCCGATAGCAAGGTTCTGAGTCGCTATCAGGATGGCCTGATGGTGAATCCTGGTGACGACATCGCCCCGGGGCTCAAGGCCGAGGCAATGGTGTTTGTGGAGTCTGTGGATACAACGGAAGGCGGTGCCCTTCTGCTGCGGCCCGTGGAGGAGTACGCGATCCCCGATGAGGCCTATCTGCCGGAATCGCTCACCGTTAAACAACCTGGCGGGCCTCACCTCGGCCTGAAGGCCACCCAGCGGCTCACCTTCAAGGATGGGGAACTGGTGAAGTCGGTGGAGGGGGTGGAGCTCCTGCGCACCCAGCTGATCCTGGAAACCTTCGACACCACCCCCCAGATGACGGTGGATGTGGAGGCCATCGCCGACAAGCGGGCCAAAACCATCGATCGCCTTCAGCTGGTGATCCTGGAAACCCTCCTGGTGCGCCGCGACACCCTCTCCGATGCCAGCCACGGCTCCACCCACACCGAGCTGCAGGTGAACGATGGCGATCTGGTGAAGCGGGGCGATGTGGTGGCCACCACCCAGATCCTCTGCAAGGAGGACGGGTTGGTCCAACTCCCGGAAGCCACCACGGATGAGCCCATCCGCCGTCTGATCGTGGAGCGGGCGGGCGACACCCGGTCGATTCCCATCTCGGGGATCAAGCCCGCCGTGGCGGTCGGCGACCGTGTGGTGGAAGGAGATCTGCTGGGTGACGACCTGAAGGCCCCCTGCTGCGGCCAGGTGGAGGCCATCAGCGCTGGCGAGATCACCATCCGCCTGGGGCGCCCTTACATGGTGTCCCCCGACTCCGTGCTCCACGTGCGCGACGGGGAATTGGTGCAGCGGGGAGATGGCCTGGCCCTGCTGGTGTTTGAACGGCAGAAAACCGGAGACATCGTGCAGGGTCTGCCCCGGATTGAGGAGCTGTTGGAGGCCCGGCGTCCCCGGGATTCCGCCATCCTCTGCCGCAAGGGCGGCACGGTGCAGATCAAGCAAGGGGAAGACGACGACTCGATCACGGTGTCGGTGATCGAAGCCGATGATGCCCTCACCGATTACCCCATTCTCCTGGGCCGCACCGTGATGGTCAGCGACGGCCAGCAGGTGAATGCCGGTGAACTGCTCACCGATGGCCCCATCAACCCCCACGAACTGCTGGAGTGCTTCTTCGAGGATCTGCGCACCCGGAAACCCACCATGGAGGCAGCTCAGGAGGCCATCTCCAAGCTCCAGTTCCGGATGGTGCTGGAGGTGCAGAACGTCTACAAGTCGCAGGGCGTCTCGATTGACGACAAGCACATCGAGGTGATCGTGCGCCAGATGACCAACAAGGTGAGGATCGAGGATGCGGGCGACACCACCCTCCTGCCCGGTGAGCTCATCGAGCTCCGCCAGGTGGAGCAGGTGAATTCCGCCATGGCCATCACCGGTGGAGCCCCGGCCGAGTTCACCCCTGTGCTGCTCGGCATCACCAAGGCCTCCCTCAACACCGACAGCTTCATCTCGGCCGCCAGCTTCCAGGAAACCACCCGGGTGCTCACGGAAGCGGCCATCGAGGGTAAGAGCGACTGGCTGCGGGGTCTCAAGGAGAACGTGATCATCGGCCGCCTGATTCCCGCAGGTACGGGCTTCAGCGGGTTCGAGGAGGAACTCCGGGCCGAGGCGGGTCCCCATCCCGACATCCTGGAGGAGGAGGCGGCCGGCTACCGGCGCATGCAGAACCTCCGGCCCGACTACACCGTGGAGCTTCCGGCGCCACCGGTGAACCAGGCCGTGCTGGATGATCCTTCCGATGAGGATCTGGAGGCCACCCGCAGCCGTCATGGCATCGAGGCCTCCGCCAGCGGCTTCGCCGCTTTCCTCCGCCCCACCCCGGAGGAAGGGTTGGAGGAAGATCTCCTTCCCGATCCCGATGCCCTTGAGGATCTTCAGGAGGAGGGCCTGCTGAGCGATGACTGACACCACCGAGCTCGGAACCCCGGTGCCCCGCCGGCGCCTGCCCCGCTGGGGCTTCCATCCCCACAATGAGCTGCTCCATGGCCGCCTGGCCATGATGGGATTCATCGCCCTGTTGCTTGTGGAGTGGAAGCTGGGTCACGGGCTCCTCTCCGCCCATTGAGCCCCCACCACCTGCAGACCCCTCCCCTGCTGGGCCGCAGCAAGGAGGAGCTGGAGGCCTGGGCCGTGGCCGAGGGCCAACCCCCTTTCCGCGGCCGTCAGATCCATGAGTGGCTCTACCGACGAGGGGCCCACGATCTGGCCTCCATCACCGTGCTCCCCAAGGCCTGGCGCCACACCCTGGAGCAGCGGGAGCGGGAGCAGGGGGAGCCCCTCGTGGGGCGTTTGGTGGAACGGCACCGCCGGCTGGCGGCCGATGGCACCACCAAGCTGATTCTGGAAACCAGCGATGGCCTGCAGCTGGAAACCGTGGGCATTCCCACCGACGACCGTCTCACGGTGTGCGTGAGTTCCCAGGTGGGGTGCCCCATGGCCTGCCGCTTCTGCGCCACGGGGCTGGACGGTCTGGCCCGTTCCCTGGCCCTGCACGAGATCGTGGACCAGGTGCTCAGCGTGCGGGAGGCCATGGACCGCCGCCCCACCCATGTGGTGTTCATGGGAATGGGTGAGCCCCTGCTCAACACCGAAGCGGTGCTTCAGGCGATGGCGGTGCTCTGCCGCGACCTGGGCATGGCCCAGCGGCAGATCACCGTGAGCACGGTGGGCGTGCCGGGCACCCTGGCCAGGCTGGCGGGTCAGGCCCATGAGGTGCTGGGCCGGGCCCAGTTCACTCTGGCGGTGAGCCTGCATGCGCCGGATCAGCACCTGCGGGAGGAGCTCATCCCCACGGCCCGGGCCTATCCCATCCACCAGCTCCTGGCCGATTGCCGCCACTACGCCAACCAGACCTCCAGGCGGGTGAGTTTTGAATATATTCTTCTCGCCGGGGTGAATGACGCCCCCCAGCAGGCCGATGCCCTGGCCCACCTGCTGCGGGGGTTCCAGAGCCATGTGAATCTGATCCCCTACAACCCCATCAGCGAGGACACCTTCGAGCGGCCCTCCGAGCAGCGGGTGGAGCGGTTTCGTCAACGCCTGCTGGATCAGCACATCGCCGTGAGCGTGCGGGCCAGCCGGGGCCTGGATCAGGATGCGGCCTGCGGGCAGTTGCGCCGCAGCCTGGCCTCCACTTGATCCCTGCCCATGGACATCACCTCTCAGCTCATTGCAGCCCTTCTGCAACGGGGCGTGGAGCGGGTCTATGGGGTGCCGGGCGATTACGTGCTGGGCCTGTTCGACCGCCTGGAGCGCTCACCGATCGATGTGATCTGCATGGCGGGGGAGGAGGGGGCCGGCTTCGCTGCCGATGCCCACGCCCGCCTCAGGGGCCTGGGGGTGGCGGTGGTGACCTACGGCGTGGGAGCCCTCAAGCTGCTCAATCCGGTGGCGGGGGCCTATGCGGAGCGCTCCCCCCTGCTGGTGATCAGCGGTGCCCCGGGCCTGCGGGAATCGGATGAGCATGCCCTGCTCCACCACCGCATCCGGGCCAGCGATACCCAGGAGCGCTTCTTCAAGGAGGTGTGCGTGCAGACGGCCTGCCTCGACTCGGGTCGCACGGCGGTGGACAAGATGGTGCGGGTGCTGGAGGCCATGCGCCGGGAATCGCGGCCGGGCTATCTGGAGCTGCCGCGTGATTCCCTCACCCGCCCGGTGCCTGGCCCGGTGCCGCCCCTCACGCTGCCGGCTGTGCCCGAGGTGGCCGATCTCCACCGCCGCACGGGCCTGGCGATCCTGGAGTGGATGCGCAGCCGCCAGCGGCCGGTGGTGCTGGCGGGGGTGGAGGTGCATCGCTTCGGCCTCCAGCAGCCGTTGCAGGAGGTGCTGGAACGGGAGGGCTGGCCCTTCGCCACCAGCCTGAGTGGGAAATCCCTGCTCAGTGAGCAACATCCCCAGTCTCTGGGGGTGTACGAAGGGGCCATGGGCGCCGGGGCGGTGCGGGAGGTGGTGGAGGGGAGCGATGGCCTGTTGATCCTGGGCATGCCCCTGAGCGATCTGGATACGGGGCTGTACACCATGCCGCTCAACCCCGAAGCTTGCCTGCGGGTGGAGATGGATCAGGGGCTGCGCTGGATCCAGGGCGACCAGGACACGCTCGATCCGGTGACCCTGCTTCAGGTGTGGCGGGAAGCGGGGCCCCCAGCCCAGCCCACCGCCTACCGCCCGCCGGTGGGCCCCCTGCCGCCCCAGCCCTTTGAACCCGTGGTGGATCAGCCCCTCACGGTGCGCCGCCTGCTGCTGGCGGTGGATGCGGTGCTGGCCGACAACACGGTGGTGCTGGCCGACACGGGCGATGCCACCTTCGCCTCCCTCGCCCTCCATCTGAAAGAGGCCAACGACTACATCAACAGCGGCAACTGGGCCTCCCTGGGCTTCGCCCTGCCGGCGGCGGTGGGCGCCTGGGGCGCCCACCCGGATCAGCGGCCCCTGGTGCTGGTGGGGGACGGGGCCCTGCTGATGAGCGCCATCGAGCTGGCCACCCTGGCCCGCTACCGGATCCCCGCCCTGGTGGTGGTGCTGGACAATGCGGGCTACGGCACGGAGCGGCCCATGCTGGATGGCCCCTTCAACGATGTGGCGCCGGTGGATCACCGGGGCCTGGCTCTGGCCATGGGATTCCAGGGCGCCCGGCGGGTGGAGAAGGAAGGGGAGCTCTGGGAGGCCCTGCAGGCCTTCCTGCCGGTCACGGAGGGTCCCACCCTGATCAGCGCGGCCCTTGATCCGTTGGATGCCTCCGACGCCCTGCGCAACCTCACGGCGGCCCTGGGCAAGACGGTGAAGGCGGGAGCCCAGGGATGAAGCCATGCCCCTGATGCGCTATCGGGATCCAGAGGGTGGGGTGCACGTTGCCCGGGGCGATGGCTCGGGCCGGTGGGAGCGCCTCTGCGGCGATGCCTTTGGCCCGTGGGAGCCCAGTGGGGAAGAGGCCCGTGTGGGCCGGATCCTGGCGCCGGTGCAGCCGGCGGCCATCCTCTGCATCGGGCTCAACTACCGGCGCCATGCCGCCGAAACCGGGGCGGCCCTGCCGGAGTGGCCGGTGTTGTTCATGAAGTCGCCCGGGGCGGTGCAGGACCCGGAGGCGCCGATTGTGCTGCCGAGGGCCCTGGCGAGTGGCCAGGTGGATTACGAGGGGGAGCTGGCGGTGGTGATCGGCAAGCGTTGCCGCAACGTGAGCCGGGAGGAGGCCCTGGAGGCGGTGCTGGGCTTCACCTGCGGAAATGATGTGAGCGCCCGCGACTGGCAGAAGCAGTGGGGCGGTGGGCAGTGGTGCCGCGGCAAGACGTTTGACACCTTTGCTCCCCTGGGCCCGGTGCTGGTCCCCCCCAGCGAGCTGGAGGATCCTCTCCAGCTCCGCCTGCGCACCATTCTCAACGGGGAGGTGGTGCAGGAGGGGGAGACGGGCGACATGATCTTCGACGTTCCTTCCCTGATCGCGTTTCTGAGCGGGAGCACCACCCTGTTGCCCGGCACCGTGATCTTCACCGGTACGCCTGAGGGGGTGGGCATGGCCGCCAAGCCTCCCCGCTGGTTGCAGCCGGGTGATGTGGTGCGTGTGGAGATCGATGGACTCGGAACCCTGACGAATCCTGTGATGGAAGAGAGGCCAACCTCGCTGGACTACTGACGCGAAGCGCACCCTTGACTGAAGCGGTCCGCCCCGTGCTCGGTCGGGAGGTTCAGGACGGAGAGGATGTTCAGCGGGGTTTTGAAGAAGTCTTTCGCGGCTGCCCGAAACTTCTTGCTAACTTGTCAATGTAAGCTCGTTAACAGGGGCGTCAACCCCCTCCAGAACTGGGCCTGCGTGTCCAGTGGCATTTCCCTGCAAGTGAATCCATGGCGCTCAATCCTGATGGGTAAGGCTTTTTACGCCTCCCTCTTCCACCGACTTCGCTGATTGAGCCGTCCCCGCGCCTTGTGCACCTGTCCAGATTGCTTCACCCATAAATGCCCTACCAGATCATTCCATCCGCCTCTTCCCTCAGTGAGGGGCAGACGCTCACCACCATGGTGAACACCACGGGTGTGGCCAATGGAACAGTTGTGTATTGGTCCATCAGTGGGACCAATATCGACGGATCCGATTTCAGTCGCGGTGCACTGAATGGTCAAAGCAGGGTGGTGGTGGACGCCACGGGCAGGGGAAGGACCTCCTTCGCCCATGTTTTAGCGAACGATGTCAAGACCGAGGGTCTGGAATCCCTCCAGATCAAGTTGTTCAGCAATGCGGCGCGCACGCTACAGGTGGGGGCGACGGTCACGGTGAGCATTGCCGACACCTCGCGGGCGCCTGCGGCCGCCCCTTTGGTGCCGCTCCCCACGCCCACCTATCGGATCACCCCATCGGCGGCCGCAATCAATGAGGGCGTGGCGCTCACCACCACGGTGGCCACCACGAACGTGGCGGCTGGAACGGTGCTGTATTGGTCGCTGTCGGGCACGGGGATCACGGCCGGGGATGTGGTGGGCGGAGTGCTCA